>CAZMJI010000021.1:0-17286 GCA_964566765.1 uncultured Piscirickettsiaceae bacterium | reverse complement strand
CACTGGCTGAGACCGAGCACCGATTTGTGATCAAGTCTGGCGACACCATTAGCAAATACTTCACCAAATTAGGCTTGTCGCAGCAACTGCTTAAGCAGCTGGTGATGGCCAGTAAAGAAAATCGTCAGCTAGACCATCTAAAAATTGGCAACACCTTGGTTATTCGCACCAATGAGGCCGGCAAACTCAGTTCGATCAGCTATCAAATCAATCGCCATAAAACCATTACGGTCAGAGTCGATGAAGCCAAACGCAAGACTGCCAATTGGTCTGACACGGGCCTTGATTTAACGCAAATAACCATTCAGCGTTCCCTATACGCCGATGCAAAGTCCAAGCTGAGTCAGTCACTGATTGGTGACATTACCGAGGCCCTAGCCTGGGACTTGGATTTCGCCAGCGAACTGCACAAGGGCGATCGTTTTTATGTGGCCCATCAAAATGACCAGCTGGCGGCAGTGGTCTTTGTGGGCAAACTCAAACGCATTGAGGCTTTTGAATGGCGGGGCAAATACTACGACCGACATGGCAATAGTCTGTCCAAATCCTTTTTGCGAGCGCCGCTGAAATACAAACGCATCAGCTCAGGCTATCAGCTCAGACGTTTTCACCCAGTGCTCAAGCGCTATCGCCCGCATCGAGCAATTGATTATGCCGCTGATTATGGTACGCCAGTACGAGCCACCGCAGACGGCGTCATCAGCTTTAAAGGTTGGAAGGGGCCGCTGGGCAAAGCCATTATGATTAAGCATGGCAATGAGTATGTGACTGCCTATGCACACCTGTCTAAATATGCGCGTGGTATGCGCAAATCCAAACGCGTGAAACAAGGCCAAGTGATTGGCTATGTGGGCTCAACTGGGCGCTCAACCGGCCCGCATCTGCACTACGAATTGCGCCACAAAGGTAAGTATAAAAATCCACTCACCCATCCGCTACCAAAGGCCTATAGTGTGCCCAATGCGCAGCGCTGGCAGTTTAGGGATAAGGTTAATACAATCTTGTCGCGCCTGAATTAGACAGACTGTCTAGATAGTTAGCATAACTGTCTGTTTGCAGATCATACAAGTGATCAAGTCTGATGTACCTATCTTGATAAACCTGAGCACCTTCAACGCCATTGAGAATCGCATAGGTGATCATCTCATTGATTTTTTGCCTATCCTTGGTGCCTGGCACCAAGGACTCGTTGCGGATAATGGCGGCCACAAAAGCCGACTGCGCATTGCCATGGGCGTTAAACGACTCTTCAAAGATATTGAGCGCCAAGAATTCGTTTTTAATCACCCCGTTGGAGCCATCGAGTAAATATAAGCCGTAGTCGTATAGCGCAGGATCGTAACCCTGTCTAACCAGCTGAATCAACACCTCATTGGCCTGACGCTCTTCAGGCTCGTAGCCCATCACTCGGTTGCCAGCTCGAACTTGCTTGGAGGCTGCGTACATGGCGTCCAAATCACCCAGATCAAAGGCGCCTTTTAATAGCAACGATTGACCGCGTAGAATGACATCGCGGGAACCGATTTCATTGCCAATCTTAATCAGCTGCAAAGCGCCGTCTGATAAAGAAGAAGCGCTGACATTTTGTAAAAACAAACCGAGCAGTAATGCCAGTATTTTGTGCATGAATAAACCACAACTTTGACCAAGATATATTCTACCATACTCGCTCAATCAATTAAAATATCCCCATCACTTAATACTTGGGAAAAGCGCCTTGGACACACTATTTGAAACCAACCTAAGCCTGCCACTGATTCAAAAAGGCAAGGTCAGAGACATCTACGACATTGACGACAAGCGCATGCTGATTGTGACCACCGATCGTCTCAGTGCGTTTGATGTGGTGTTTAACGAGCCGGTGGCTGGTAAGGGTGCGGTGCTCACCTCGGTGGCCAACTTTTGGTTTGACAAAACCGAGCATCTGATTCCCAACCACCTAACACACGAGCCGCTCACCTCGGTGCTGAGCGCCGACGAAGCCAAACAGGTCGAAGGGCGTGCGATTATTGTGAAAAAACTGAAACCTTTGCCGGTTGAGGCCATTGTCCGTGGCTATATTATTGGCTCAGGCTGGAAGGACTATCAGCAGAGTGGACAGGTTTGTGGCATTGATTTGCCTGCGGGCTTGCAATTGGCTGAGCGCCTACCACAAACCCTTTACACGCCTTCCACCAAGGCAGCCGTGGGCGATCATGACGAAAACGTAGACTTTGCCACCACCGTTGAACTGCTGGGAGAGGCGCTGGCCAGCCAGGTCAGAGAAGCAAGTCTAGCCTTGTACGAGTTTGCCGCAGACTACGCCTTGGCACGCAACATCATTATTGCTGACACCAAATTTGAATTTGGCTTGGATGAAGATAACCGCCTCACCTTGATGGATGAAGCACTAACTCCGGACTCTTCGCGCTTTTGGGCTAAGGACGACTACCAAGTGGGTAGCAGCCCTGCGAGCTTTGATAAGCAAATTGTGCGTGACTATCTGGAGACCCTAGACTGGGACAAAACCCCGCCAGCACCAACACTGCCAAATGCCATTGTGGAGAAAACCGCGGCCAAATACCACGAGGTGCAAACGCTACTGACCCAATAGGCGCCATGCAACTCTCTGGTCATATTCAAAAAATGCACGCCCACCTCCATCGCGGGGTGGCGCAATATCAACTGCCCATTGGTGAACGCCTACTGGCCATGAACGACTTGGTGGGCGAGCCGATTGAGCTTAGCTTTAATGGTGAGATCTTATGTTCGCATTGCGGGCGCCCAACCAAAAAAAGCTATTCGCAAGGACATTGCTACCCTTGTTCGCAAAAACTGCCCAGCTGCGACCTATGCATCATGAAGCCTGAGACTTGTCATTACCATCTGGGCAGCTGTCGTGACGACAGCTGGGGTGAGGCGCATTGCTTTATTCCACATGTGGTCTACCTGGCCAATTCTTCAGGCGTCAAAGTGGGCATTACCCGACAAACCAATATTCCCAGCCGCTGGATTGATCAGGGTGCAGTACAAGCGCTGCCGATTTTATCGGTTGATAATCGACTCAAGTCAGGCCAGCTAGAAGTGGCACTGAAAGCCTTTGTTGCCGATAAAACCAATTGGCGACAAATGCTCAAAAATGAGGTTGAGCCGCTGGACCTAATGGCCGTACGCGATGAACTGCTGCCTAAGATTGAACAACAGGCCTTGGCGCTTGGTGCGCAGACACTGAATAATGAAGTTCTGGAGATCGACTACCCTGTGGTAGAATACCCGAGCAAAATTCACTCGCTTAATTTTGACAAAACGCCTGACATTACTGGCGTTCTGAAAGGCATTAAGGGTCAGTATTTACTACTGGATTCGGGTGTACTAAATATTAGAAAATTCAGCGCTTATCATATTGATTTGCGTTATTAGGAGTAAAGACAAGATGGCAGATTTAATGGTAGAAGATCTAGAAGTGGGCACAGGCGACGCTTGCAAAGCGGGCGATCGTGTGTCTATGCACTACACAGGCTGGCTAACCAACGGCAAAAAATTCGACTCTAGCGTGGATCGCAACCAACCGTTTGATTTTCAACTGGGTGTTGGTCAAGTGATTCCGGGCTGGGACCAGGGCGTGGAAGGCATTCGCGTGGGCGGTAAACGCAAGCTTACCATCCCACCACACCTAGGCTATGGCGAATTTGGTGCAGGCAATGTGATTCCACCTAACGCCACCTTAGTCTTTGAAGTTGAACTACTAGAAATTAGATAAACCCAAGCATTATTGACAACCATGAACGACGATTTTCCACGCATTAAACGACTACCCGCTTACGTATTTGCCGTTACCAACGAGCTGAAGGCCAAAGCGCGTGCACGCGGCGAGGATATTATCGACTTTGGTATGGGTAATCCAGATCAGCCTACGCCAGACCACATTGTTGAAAAGCTGGTTGAGGCCGCTCGACGCAAAGACACGCATCGTTATTCCATGTCACGCGGTGTGCCGCGTCTAAGGCGTGCGATTGCCAATTGGTACAAAACTCGCTACGAGGTGGATATCGACCCCGAGACTGAAGCCATTGTTACCATTGGCTCTAAAGAGGGCCTGGCCAACTTGGCGCAGGCGGTCGTGGGCGCGGGTGATACTGTGCTGGTACCCAACCCGGCTTATCCAATCCACCCTTATGGTTTTGTGATTGCAGGTGCTGACATTCACCACGTACCCTGTGGTCCGGAGGATGATTTTTTGGGCGAACTAGAGCGTTCGATTAAGAACACTTGGCCCAAGCCGAAGATGTTGGTGTTGAATTACCCATCTAACCCAACCACCCAATGCGTGGATTTGGAATTTTTTGAAAAGGTTATTGCCATTGCCAAAGAACATGAGATTTGGGTGGTACAAGACCTGGCCTATGCTGACATTGCCTTCGATGGCTATAAAGCACCAAGTATCATGCAGGTCAAAGGCGCCAAAGACATTGCGGTTGAATTTTTCTCACTGTCTAAAAGCTACAACATGCCGGGTTGGCGCGTGGGCTTTATGGTGGGCAACCCAACACTGGTGGGCGCATTGGCCAAGATTAAGTCTTATTTAGACTATGGCATGTTCACTCCAATCCAAGTTGCTGCCATTGAGGCACTCGAAGGCGACCAAACTTGTGTACAAGAAATCTCAGACATGTACCAGGCCAGACGTGACGTACTATGCGCCGGTCTGAACAGCATCGGCTGGGAAGTAGAACCACCTAAAGCCACCATGTTTGTTTGGGCCAAGATTCCGGCGCACTACCAAGACATGGGCTCACTAGAATTTACCAAAAAACTGTTAAAAGTGGCCAAGGTTGGCGTTTCGCCAGGCGTGGGCTTTGGTGATTATGGCGACCAATACGTGCGCTTTGGTCTGATTGAAAACGAACACCGTACTCGTCAAGCCATTCGCGGTATTCGTGAGATGTTCAAACAAGATGGGCTGTTGTGAGAATTAACAAAGCAGATTTTAGACAACTCAAACACAAAAACTTCACGCTGCTAGGCATGAGCGGCGTGGGCAAGACCCATCTGGCCAAATTACTCTCCGATAAGGACACTTACTACCACTACTCAGGTGACTATCGTATTGGCTCTGAATACCTGAATGGCGACATTCTCGACAATGTGAAAGCGCGCATGCGCAAAGACCCTTGTCTGGCAGAACTGTTAGACGACCAAGCAATCGATTTGGTCAATCGCATGACCTTTGACAACCTGAGCTCGGTATCAAACTTCTTAGGCAAAGTCGGCAATCCAGAGTTAGGTGGCCTACCGCTAAGTGAATTCAAGCGTCGACAAGCACTGCACCGACAAGCCGAAGTGCAGGCCATGTGCGACGTGCCAGCCTTTATTGATAAGGCGCGCCAAAGCGGCTTTTCACACTTTATTAATGATGCGGGCGGCAGTCTGTGCGAATTGGATGATGACGCCACTTATACTCTATTGTCTGAACACAGCATCATTCTTTATATTAAGGCCAACGACAAAAATGTCAGCGATCTGATTGAGCGCGCACAAACGCATCCCAAGCCTTTGTACTACCAAAATGCTTTTTTAGATGAGCAATTGGGCATTTATCTGGCGGAGAATCGGTTAACTTATGTGGCACAAATCGATCCCAATGCCTTTGTGCGCTGGATTTTTCCAAGGCTGTTGGAACATCGCGTACCTAAATACGAAGCCATTGCTAAGCGCTATGGTTATACCATTGACAGTGAAGCGCTGTACCAGTGTCAAAGTGCTGACGATGTTTTTCAACTGATTGAACAGGTGCTCGACTAATGCCGCTTATTGCCCACTCATCACTGCCTTCATTTGAACGCCTACAACAAGAGGGTGAGATGGTATTGTCGAAAGACAGAGCTACGCATCAAACCATTCGTGAGCTGCATATTGGCCTACTCAACATGATGCCAGATGCTGCGATTGAGGCGACTGAGCGCCAATTCTTTCGTCTGATTGGCCAGTCTAACCAAATTGCGCAATTCTATCTGCACCCCTTCACGCTAGATTCGATTAAGCGCGGTGACAAAGCGCAGGCGCACGTAGATCAGTATTACCAAAGTTTTGATGAGATCAAAGCCCAAGGCTTGGATGCGCTGATTATTACTGGCGCCCACATCGAAGAGGCAGACTTGTCTAAGGCGCCATTTTATCAAGACCTGAAACAGGTGGTTGATTGGGCTTATGAAAACGTTACCTCAACCCTATGCTCTTGTCTGGCCACGCACGCGGTGATGGAATTTCGCTATGGACAAAAACGTGGCGCCATTGGTGAGAAATGCTGGGGCGTGTTTGAACACGAGGTGGTCAATCGCACCCATCCACTGATGAGCAGTGTAAACACACGCTTTAACGTGCCGCACTCGCGCTTTAACCAGATTACCCCGGCACAATTCAAGCAGGCCGGCGTGGAAATCTTGGTTGAAAGCGATATTGGCGTACACCTAGGAGTCAGCCAAGACTTGCTACGCCTGGTGTTTTTCCAGGGTCATCCAGAATATGACACCATCTCTTTGTTAAAGGAATACAAACGCGAAATCGTCTCATTTTTGAGCCAAGGGCGCGCTGACTATCCAGTATTTCCAAAGCACTATCTGTCGGCGCAAAGCAAGGCCATCTTGGATGAGTTTAGAGACAAACTACTGGCCAACGAGTTCAGCATTAGTGACTTTCCTGAAACGCTTATCAGCCAAACCCTGGGCAACACCTGGCACGACTCCACCATCACCGTGATCAACAACTGGATTGGTTGTGTCTATCAAGTCACACACGAAGAGGTCGACAAACCATTTATGCCGGGCGTCGATCCAAACGACCCACTGGGTCTTAAGTAGCATTGGACAACTTTGCGCGCGCATTGCTCGACTGGTCTGTCGAGCACGGCCGAAAACACCTGCCTTGGCAATCCACACCACCCAATCCCTACCACGTCTGGCTCAGCGAGATTATGTTGCAGCAGACCCAAGTGGCCACGGTGATTGGCTACTTTACTAATTTTATCGCTCATTTTCCCGACATCAAGACCTTGGCACAGGCTGACATTGACACCGTCCTAGCTCAATGGGCAGGTCTGGGCTACTATGCTAGGGCGCGCAATCTACACCAAAGCGCACAAATGATCATGGCGCAGCACCAGGGCGTCTTTCCTGAGCAATTAGAGGCAGTGATGGCGCTACCTGGCGTGGGCGAATCAACCGCGGGCGCCATTCTCTCGCTGAGTTTTAATCAGCCGCATGCCATCTTAGACGGCAATGTCAAACGCGTGCTTAGTCGCTACCATCAGGTCCAAGGTCATTACCAACAAAGCGCCACATTAAAGGCGTTATGGCGCCTGGCCAGAGTACACACGCCGGCCACGCGTAATAACGAATACACGCAAGCCATTATGGATTTGGGGGCCACGATTTGTACACGCAGTCAGCCCAAGTGCGAGCTTTGTCCGATGCGCAGCAACTGCCTGTCTTGCCAACAACAGACCCAGGATCAATATCCCGAAGCCAAACCGAAAAAGACCAAGCCTCACAAAACCACCGCGGCTCTGGTCTTTACCCACCAAGGTCAAATATACTTAGAACAGCGGCCCAGCCGGGGCATTTGGGGCGGGTTGTATAGCCTGCCCGAGTGCGCAGACACCGAACAAGCAATCAATGACGCTATCGCAGCTTTTGACAAACAAGGGCGTATCATGCACACCCTGCCTGTACTCAAGCACAGCTTTACCCATTATCACTTGCATATTCGTCCCATCGTGGTTGAGCTGGGCAGCGTCAAACATAGGCTGCATGCGCCCACGACCCAAGCATTGGGCATACCCAGACCGATTCAAACCATCCTTCAGCAGGTGGCACTGTTGTTTGAGTCTGGCAAGGGCGAGGCATTAACAGTAAAATAGCCCCATGAAAATTATTCGTGGCCTCGTTAATCTCAAACCGCTGTCTGCCTGTGCACTGACCATTGGCAACTTTGACGGCGTGCACCTGGGCCATCAAGCAATTATTCAAAAAGTCGTTAAGCGAGCCAAAGCTTTGGGCATACCCAGTGTGGTCATCTCATTTTCACCCACACCACAACAATTCTTTGGCAAGACGCAGGCCACCCTCAGCAGTTTCCGTCAAAAACACCAAAAGCTTGAGGCGTTAGGTGTGGACATTCATCTGATCATTCGCTTTAATCAGCAGCTGGCCAAACAAAGCGCTGAAGCCTTTGTTGAGCAACTATTGGTTCAACAACTGGGCACTCAATACTGCTTAATTGGCGATGATTTTCGTTTTGGCGCTGGACGTGCAGGCGACTTCGACTTACTCACCTTGCTGGGCAAGCAGCATGGTTTCGAGGTGGAAAATACCCATAGTATCAAACTTGAAGGCGGGCGCATTAGCAGCTCGAACATCCGTCAATGCTTATCGCAGGGTCAGTTTGACCAAGCCGAGGCCATGTTGGGCGCACCCTTTAGCGTGGAAGGCAAAATCATCTCAGGCCAACAATTGGGTAGAACCCTTGATTTCCCAACCATCAATGTGGCCATCAAGCGCCGACGCTCGCCGGTGTTGGGTGTGTTTGCGGTACGTGTGCAACTGGGTAATACTTGGCACCAAGGGGTTTGCAATGTAGGCACCAGGCCTACCGTTGGTGGCAAGGGTGTATTGGCCGAGGCCTTTATTTTTAACTTTGACCAACAGGTCTATGGTGAGCATGCCAAGATTGTCTTTGTGCATAAAATCCGCGCCGAACAAAAATTTGACAGTTTTGAGGCGCTTAAGGCGCAGATTGGTCGCGATGTTGAAGCTGCCAAAACTTTCTTTAATTAATCAATGAACACTCTACAACTACAAGCGCAGCTACTCAAGCTGCATAACAATCGACTGTTTGAATTTAGCGTCATTGGCGTGATCATTCTCTCATCACTACTGATTGGGGTGAAAACCTATGACATCAACCCGGACTATTTGCTGATTCTAGAAGTGCTGGACGTCGGTGTCACTTTATTTTTCCTGGCTGAAATCACCCTAAGATTTTTGGCTACCGAGAACAAAAAGCGTTTTTTCCACCATGCCTGGAATGTGTTTGACACCTTGATTGTGGTTATCAGCCTAATCCCAATCGATCAAAGCGAATATGCCTTGTTGGCCCGTTTGGTGCGCATCTTTAGAGTCTTGCGTTTGGTCAGCGCCATTCCAGAATTACGCCTACTGGTGGGCGCGCTAATCAAGGCCCTGCCATCGATGGGTTATGTGTTACTGCTGATGTTTATTCTGTTCTATATGTATGCAGCAGTAGGCAGCTTTATGTTTGAAGCCATCAACCCAGTCTTATGGGGCGATATCGCCATCGCCATGCTTACTCTGTTCCGCGTGGTCACCTTTGAGGACTGGACCGATGTGATGTATGAGACCATGACCGTCTATTCTTGGTCTTGGCTGTACTACTTGTCTTTTATCTTCTTCAATGCCTTTGTGTTCTTAAATATGATGATCGGCATTGTGATTGACAAAATGCAACAGGAACACAATGAAGAGGATGACGTGGCGCAACGCCTAGCGCGTATCGAGGCTAAACTAGACCAGTTGCCAAGGTAGCTCTTTACCCGCCATAAACGGTATGATGGTGGAATCGGCAAAGCTGTAAGACTCTGGCACAGTCCAAGGTTTTTTCACCAGGGTAATGGTCTCAGTATTGCGCGGCAGACCATAGAAGTCTGGGCCAAAGAACGAGGCAAACCCCTCTAACTTATCCAGCGCACCTTGCTGCTCAAACACCGTGGCATAGAGCTCAATGGCTGCATGGGCTGACAGAATACCCGCACAACCACAAGCGCACTCTTTGGCTTCTTTACTATGTGGCGCTGAATCGGTACCTAGAAAGAACTTAGGATTGCCGCTGGTGGCTGCCTCAAGTAGCGCCAGCTGGTGTGGATTGGCGCGCTTTAACACTGGCAAGCAAAAATAGTGTGGACGAATACCGCCAACCAACATGTCGTTACGATTGGCCATCAGATGATGCGGGGTAATGGTTGCTCCCACCTTGTCGTCGCTGGCCAAAACAAAATCCACCGCTTCTTTGGTGGTGATATGCTCAAACACCACTTTTAGTGCCGGGAAGTCTTCAACCACCTGGCTTAACACGCGATCAATAAACACGCGCTCACGGTCAAAAATATCGATTTCTCGATGCGTAACTTCACCGTGTACCAATAACAACATGCCCACTTCTTGCATCACCTCTAGCACCGGATAGATGTTTTTCACATCGGTAACGCCGCTGTCTGAATTGGTGGTTGCGCCAGACGGATAGAGTTTGGCCGCCACCACCTCGTCACCTGCCATGGCGCTTCTGATGTCTTCAGCGGTGGTGTTATCGGTTAGATACAACACCATCAGTGGATTAAATTCGCTGTCTTTGGGCACCGCGGCTAGAATCTCTTGTCGATAAGCATGCGCCAACTCAGCGTTGGTTACCGGCGGCAGCAGATTGGGCATAATAATGGCACGTCCCATTTGTTTGGCGGTCATCGGGGCGACCGATTTTAGTGCTTCGCCCGAGCGCAGGTGAAGATGCCAATCATCGGGTCGGACAATGGTTAGGGTATCGTTAAGCTGCATGTATTGCTCCTAATAGCTTGGGTTTGTTGGCGCCAGTAACTGACGGCAAGTTTGAAGGTTGTTGGTTCAGTGTTTGTTTGGCAAAAAAGGCAAACGCGGCGGCCTCAACGAAATCCACATGCACGCCCAGATCCGCGGTTGTACCCACCTCACTTTGTGGATTTGCATAAGCCAGGCGCTCAGCCAAGAATAGGTTGTGCACGCCGCCGCCACACAAATAGATCGGCATACCCTTAGGAATGTGCGTGCTAATACTCAACACGGTCAGTTCAATCAGCGTGCGTGCCACATCAGCCGCTTGATACTCGCCCGGCAGGTACTGTGCCAGCCAGTCTAGATTGAAATACTCAGGCCCGGTACTCTTGGGGTAAGGCGCTTGAAAATAGGCATCGGCCAACAACGCCTCAAGCAGCTCTGGCATCACAAAACCAGATCGAGCCCAAATACCGTCACGATCAAAGTCTACGCCTTTGTGGGTTCGGATCCAATTGTCCATCAAGGTGTTGGCCGGGCCACTGTCAAAGCCTGTGACTTGCTCACCCTCTACCAGGGTCAAGTTGGCAATACCGCCCAAATTAATCACCACGCCTGAGGTACCGCCCAACAAATACTGGTGATACAGCGGCGTCAGCGGGGCACCTTGTCCGAGTGCAGCCACATCGGCCATGCGAAAATCGCTCACCACGTCTACACCGGTTAGCTCGGCAATCAGTGCGCCATGGCCGATCTGCTGCGAATAAACAGCACCTTGGTGGTAGATGGTTTGTCCGTGAGAGCCAATGGCCTGCACATCGTGCTCGGTATTGTCGAGCAAATAACGCGCCGCTTGGGCAAAATGCTGCGCCACCTGACGGTCTAATTTGGCCAAATTAGCCAACGAGGTTTGTCCGCTTTGGGTTAGCTGAAGTAGGGCGTCTTTTAACTCAGGCGCATAGGGCAGATAATAATCGGCCAGTACCGACTGGCAATCCTCACTCACCAGAACTGCGTCCACACCATCCAAGCTGGTGCCCGACATCAGTCCTAGATAACTATTTGCCACAACAGTTCTTGTATTTTTTGCCGGAACCACATGGACATGGATCGTTGCGGCCTACCTTTTGTTCGTTGCGCTGATAAGTTTGCGTGGCCTCGCCCGCATCGTTGGTCTCTTGTGCGACTGACTCGTGCTCAGCCACCGCTTGTTGGTTGTCCTGCTGTTCCACATCCCCAGCATCGGTGTCTTGATCGATGCTGACACTGCTGAGTGACTTAACCGTCTCCACGTTAATGGTCTCTAGTAGTGACTCAAACATGGCAAATGATTCGCGTTTGAACTCTTGTATTGGGTTTTTCTGTGCATAACCACGCAAGTTCACACTTTGGCGCAAATAATCCATACCTGCCAAGTGCTCTTTCCAGTAATGGTCCAGGGTTTGTAGCATCACCGCCTTTTCAAAATTACGCATTGGCTCGGAGCCAGTTATCTGCTCCTTATAGTCGCTGATCGCCGCCAAGCCCTGCAAGACTCTAGACAACAATTCGTCCACATCCACACCCTCGTCTAGCCACTGTTGTAGTGGGAAATCAGCCGCATAATCCGCCTTAAGCGCATTGTGCAAGCCCTCTACATCCCAATCTTCTTCTAATTGTTCGGCAGAAATATAGCTGTAGAACAAGTCGCTAATCACTTCTTCACGAATCTGAATAAAGTGCTGCTGCACGTCATCAACACCCATCAGATCGTCGCGTAATTTGTAAATCACCTTACGTTGGTCATTGGCCACGTCATCGTATTCTAGCAAGTGTTTACGCGCATCATAGTTCATGCCTTCCACCTTGCGCTGTGCGTTTTCAATGGCGCGATTCACCATCTTGTGTTCAATCGCCTCACCACGCTCCATGCCCAGCTTTTGCATCATCGAGGCCATCTTGTCGCTGGCGAAAATACGCATCAGTGAGTCTTCTAGCGATAGGTAAAAACGCGTTGAACCCACATCACCTTGTCGACCTGCACGACCACGTAGCTGATTATCCACACGGCGTGATTCGTTACGCTCGGTACCAATAATATGTAGGCCGCCTAGCTCAATCACCTTCTCATGCTCGACCTGCCAGGCTTGTTGTTGTGCACTAGAGGCATCCTCAGTCAATTTACCGCCCAGTACAATGTCGGTACCACGACCCGCCATGTTGGTGGCAATGGTGACCGAGCCAACTGCGCCGGCATTGGCAATGATTTGCGCCTCGCGCTCGTGCTGCTTAGCGTTAAGCACTTCGTGTTTAATTTTTTGTTGTTTCAGCAGTCTGGAGATTGCCTCAGAGTTCTCAATACTGCTGGTACCCACCAGCACGGGCTGACCGCGTTGTTGACACTCGGTAACATCTTTGGCAATCGCCTCCAGTTTTTCTTCTAGGGTTAGGTAGATCTGGTCCGCCTTATCATCACGTTGCGACGGTCTGTTGGGCGGAATGACCACGGTTTCCAAGCCATAAATATCTTGGAATTCGACCGCTTCGGTATCCGCCGTACCGGTCATACCTGAGAGTTTGCCATACAGCCTAAAGTAGTTCTGGAAAGTAATCGAGGCCAGGGTTTGGTTTTCCTTTTTAATGCTCACACCTTCTTTGGCTTCAATCGCCTGGTGCAGGCCCTCAGACCAGCGTCTGCCTGGCATGGTACGGCCGGTAAACTCATCCACGATGACAATTTCATCACCATCAACAATATAGTGGTCGTTTATCTTGAACAAGATGTGGGCTCGTAGTGCAGAATTCAGATGCTGCATCAACAAGATATTATTGGCATCGTACAAGCTCGAGCCTTCGCTCAGCGCACCTGCGTCAATCAACAGCGCTTCAGCCTTGGCATGGCCATCATCAGTTAGAAACACCTGCTTGTGTTTCTCGTCCACGGTGTAGTCACCTGGTACATCAACCACGATCTCTTTGCCCTCGCCCGACTCTTTTTGTTCGGTGAAGTTCGGAATCATGTGATTAATGGCTTGGTAGACGTGTGAATAGTCAGCCGCCGGGCCCGAGATAATCAGTGGCGTTCTGGCCTCATCAATCAAAATTGAGTCAACCTCGTCGACAATGGCAAAGTTCAAGCCTCGCTGTACTTTCTGATCTCGAGAAAAGGCCATGTTGTCACGCAGATAATCGAATCCCAGTTCGTTATTGGTAGCATAGGTAATGTCACAAGCGTAGGCTTCTTGTTTACCTTCAGGCGGCATAATCGAGGTAATAATGCCCACGCTCAGACCTAGAAAATTAAAGACTTTGCCCATCCATTGGGCATCACGCTCAGCCAGGTAGTCGTTCACGGTCACCACGTGCACGCCTTTGCCGTTAAGCGCATTCAGATAAGCTGGCAGGGTGGCTACCAGGGTTTTACCTTCACCAGTGCCCATCTCGGCAATATTGCCTTGATTCAGCACCATGCCACCAATCAGCTGCACATCATGGTGTCTCAAGCCCAGCACTCGGGTTGAAGCTTCACGCATCACTGCAAACGCTTCTGGCAGTAGGTCCTCTAGGGTTTCACCTTCTTCAACACGTTGTTTAAAAATCTGCGTCTGGGCGCTAAGCTCCGCATCGCTTAGTTGTTGCATTTGCGACTCTAGTGCGCTTATCTGCGCCACCACTTTGGAAAGCTTTTTGATCAGTCGCTCGTTGCGAGAGCCAACAATCTTGGCCACAACTTTATTTATAATGCTCATTAGTGAATCAAAATTATTTGGTAAAAAATCACCTCATTTTCTCATATCTGACCAGGAAAATACACAAATCAATGCAGAATTTGGCAAATTTTAAAGCGCATGGAGAATTGGGAGAATTGCTGGCCAAATCTAGGCAAATTAATCACTTTAACCAACGCTTAAAACCGCATTTACCGCCAGATTTACAAACCCTGGACTTGTGTCATTGTGATGAGCATAGCGCCACCTTTATCACCGCCAATCAAGCCTTGGCTTTTCGTGCTCAACAGCAAAAACCGGCACTGCTTGATGCGCTAGCGCAAATTCCCGAACTAAAAAACTTGACCACGGTCAAAATTCAGGTGGATATCAAGGCCTAATTTGCAAAACAAGGTGCAAACTGTTGATAATACAAGGCTAATATACATTATAATTGTTGGGTTTTAAAAACAGCATTATTCACATAATAAGGACTTCTATCTTATGTCAGAACAACAAATAGACCTAAAGAAAAGACGCTTCCTAACAGGCGCAACCAGCGTTGTAGGTGCGGTAGGTGTTGGCTTTGTGGCATGGCCATTTGTCTCATCTTGGATGCCTTCAGCCAAGGCAAAAGCAGCCGGTGCACCGGTTGATGTTGACATCTCTAAATTGGAAGACGGCCAATTGGTACGCGTACTATGGCGTAAAAAGCCAATCTGGGTATTTAAGCGCGACAAAACAGCACTTGGCGATCTAAGCTCGCTAGACACCATGCTAGCAGACCCAAGCAGTAATGAAAACCAGCAGCCAGCGTACACTAAGAACGCACACCGCTCAATCAACCCTGAGGTTGCGGTGATTGTCGGTGTTTGTACACACCTAGGTTGTTCACCAACTTACCGACCTGAAGTTGGCGCGGCTGACTTAGGCGGCGACAGTTGGAAAGGTGGTTTCTACTGCCCATGTCACGGTTCTAAATTTGACCTGGCTGGCCGAGTTTATGCGGGCGTTCCTGCGCCGACTAACCTGGTCATTCCACCGTATCACTTTGTTAACGACACCTTGATTCGCATCGGTGTTGATCCACAAGCTTAATTAAGAGGTGTAATCATGGACAACAATAAAAACTGGATCGATCAAAGATTTCCACTAACCAAGGTTTGGAACGAACACCTGGCTGAGTACTACACACCTAGAAACTTTAACTTCTGGTACTTCTTTGGCTCACTGGCCATTTTGGTCTTGGTGATTCAAATCCTAACTGGTATTTTCCTAGCCATGCACTTCAAACCTGATGCAGCACTGGCTTTTGCTTCGGTTGAATACATCATGCGTGATGTTGACTGGGGTTGGCTGATTCGCTATATGCACTCAACCGGCGCCTCGGCCTTCTTTGTGGTGATTTACCTGCACATGTATCGCGGTCTACTCTACGGCTCTTATAAAGCGCCACGAGAGCTGATCTGGATCCTGGGTGTGGTACTTTACATTGCTCTGATGGCGGAAGCCTTTATGGGTTATGTACTACCATGGGGTCAAATGTCTTTCTGGGGCGCTCAGGTAATTATCAACCTGTTCGGCTCGGTGCCTGTGATTGGCCCAGACCTACTGATCTGGATTCTGGGTGACTACGCCGTTGGCGACCCAGCGCTTAACCGTTTCTTCTCGCTACACGTGATTGCCCTACCGCTGATCCTAGTGGTATTGGTATTCCTACATATTGTGGCGCTACACACTGTGGGTTCAAACAACCCAGACGGTGTTGAAATTAAAAAGAACAAAGATGCAAACGGCATTCCAAAAGACGGTATTCCGTTCCACCCATACTATAGTGTGAAAGACATTGTGGGTGTGGTAGCCTTCTTGATCATCTTTGCTGCCGTGGTACTATTTGCCCCAGCGATGAATGGCTACTTCCTAGAGCATGCGAACTTTGTCGAAGCCAACCCACTGAAAACCCCTGAGCACATTGCACCACTTTGGTACCTAACGCCGTTCTACTCAGTACTACGTGCGATTCCACCAATGTTTGGTTCTCAGTTCCCAGGTGTACTAATGATGGGTGTTGCACTACTGATTCTGGTGGCACTACCGTGGTTAGATCGCTCTAAGGTGAAATCAATTCGCTATCGTTCTTGGCCGTACAAAGTGGCACTAGCCATCTTTGTGGTGAGCTTTGTTTGGTTGGGCTACCTAGGTATGCAGCCAGTAACCGAGCTTAATGCGCTACTGGCACGTATCTTTACAGCAACCTACTTTGGTTTCTTTATTTTGATGCCTTGGTTTACCTCCATTGGTGAAACCAAACCAGTGCCGGAGAGAACAACGGAGTAATATGATGAAAACACTACTAAATACAACACTGGCCTTTATTGCAACCGCAAGCATCTCACTGTCTAGCATGGCTGCTGGCAGTGGTGTGGCGCTAGAGTCGGCCAACACCGACATCAACGATCGCAACTCTCTGCAACGTGGTGCCAAGCTATTTATGAACTACTGCTCTGGCTGTCACTCAATTGAGTTTATGCGTTACAACCGCCTGGGTCAAGACCTGGGTCTAAGCGATGAGCAAGTGGCTGAGAATCTAATGTTTACTGGTAAGAAAGTAGGTGATCCAATCACTTCAGCCATCTCAAAAGACGCCTCGGTTAAGTGGTTCGGTACCACACCACCAGACTTATCACTGGTGTCTCGCTCTAAGGGGCTTGACTGGATTTACACTTACTTAAACAGCTTCTATGCCGATGGCTCACGTCCATTTGGTGTCAACAACCATGTGTTGGTGAATGCCTCAATGCCAGATGTACTTTGGCAGCTGAAAGCTGAGAAGTCTGAAGCGGCGTTCGAGCAAGACATTCGAGACATTACCAACTTCTTGGATTATGTTGGCGAACCGGTTAAACTGGTAAGATACGACTTGGGTTATAAAGTCATTGGTTTCTTATTCATCTTGTTTATCCTAGCCTACCTAATGAAGAAGGAATACTGGAAGGATGTTAAGTACGGCAAATGGCGTGCTAAAG
>CAZMJI010000020.1:0-17645 GCA_964566765.1 uncultured Piscirickettsiaceae bacterium | reverse complement strand
TCTGGCAATCTATGACACCATGCAGTTTATCAAGCCGGATGTGTCAACCCTATGTATCGGTCAAGCAGCCTCCATGGGTGCACTACTATTGACCGCAGGTGCCCAGGGTAAGCGTTTTGCCTTGCCAAATTCACGTTGTATGATTCATCAACCACTGGGCGGCTTCTCAGGCCAGGCCAGCGACATTGATATTCATGCTCAAGAGATTCTTAAGGTTAGGGAAAAGCTTAACCAAATCCTAAAGTCACACACGGGACAAACACTTAAAGCCATCCAAAGAGATACGGATCGAGACAATTTCATGTCAGCTGATGAAGCGCAGAAATACGGTCTGATTGATCAGGTGCTAAGTTCTCGTTAATCTTATGGCGGCTGACAACCAAGAACTACATTGTTCGTTTTGTGGCAAAGCCAAAAGCGAAGTCGATCGATTGATTGCCGGTCCGGGTGTCTATATTTGTAATGAGTGCATCGACTCATGCTATGGGCTGATCGAAGAGCAGCGTTCTAAAGAGGCGGCTGAGCAGCACCAAGATTGGGACTATACACCACGCGCACTGCGTGACTTTCTAAATGAATATGTGATTGGCCAAGAACACGCCAAGAAAGTGTTGTCGGTGGCAGTTTACAATCACTATAAGCGTCTTAAAAACAATCATGTGGCCAACGAGGTTGAGCTAGACAAGTCTAACATTTTGATGATCGGTCCAACCGGCTCGGGTAAGACCCTATTGGCACGCACCTTGGCACGTATCCTAGATGTGCCTTTTACCGTGGCCGATGCCACCACATTGACCGAGGCGGGCTATGTGGGTGATGACGTTGAAAACGTGATTAAGAGCCTATTGTCGAAATGCGATTTTGACCCTGAGCGTGCCGAGCGCGGCATCATTTTTATTGATGAGATTGATAAGATTTCGCGTCGCAGCGATTCGCCATCGATTACCCGTGATGTGTCAGGCGAAGGTGTGCAGCAGGCCATGTTAAAGCTGATCGAGGGTACAGTGGCTTCGGTACCACCTCAAGGTGGACGTAAGCATCCTAATCAAGAAACCATTGACGTTGATACTTCAAAGATTTTGTTTATTTGCGGCGGTGCCTTTGATGGTCTGGAGCAGATTGTTAACAGACGTGTTGAAAAGGATACTGGTATTGGTTTTTCAGCTGAAGTCAAAGATCCTAACGAGAAGCAATCATTGACTGATTTGTTCTCACTGATTGAGCCGGAAGACTTGATCAAATTTGGCTTGATTCCAGAGCTGGTCGGTCGCTTACCCGTACAGACTGCGCTAGAAGAGTTAGACGAAGAAGCCTTGGTACAAATCCTAACCAAGCCTAAGAATTCGGTGATTAAGCAATTCCAAGAGACTTTTGCCATGGAAGGCGTCAAGCTTAGCTTCAGAAAAGCCGCACTATTGGCGATTGCCAGACTGGCGATTAAGCGTAAGACTGGCGCTCGAGGCTTGAGATCCATTATTGAAGACCTGCTGTTAGACACCATGTTTGAATTGCCATCAGAAAAAGATGTGATCGAAGTGGTGATTGACAAGGCCGTGGTCGAAGGTAAAAAACCACCGGTGATGGTACACCAATCTAAAGGCAGCAAGCAGCCTAAAAAAGCCAGTTAATTCTTAACTTTGGAATTATTCGATCAAAAAAAAGACGCAGTTGGCCTAGGCGAGAAGACGCTATTGGTACATGTTGAATTGTTTGATCGCCGTCATGTGCACAATGCCGCGCAAGAATTTGAAGAGTTGGCCCTATCCTCGGGCCTGGATGTACTCAAAACCCTAAGTGTTAACCGACAAAGCGCCAATGCTAAGTATTTTATTGGCTCAGGCAAGGCGGATGAAATCGCCGAAATGGTTGCTGACTTGGGCATCGATCTGGTGATCTTTTCACCTGAGCTCTCTCCCTCTCAGGAGCGCAATCTAGAGAAAAAACTCAGCTGCCAGGTGATGGACAGAACCGGCCTAATTTTGGATATCTTTGCGCTTAGAGCTACCTCATTTGAAGGTAAGTTACAGGTTGAGTTGGCACAGCTTAAACACCTCTCCACTCGCCTGGTGCGCGGCTGGACTCACTTGGAGCGACAAAAGGGTGGTATTGGTCTACGTGGACCAGGTGAGACCCAGCTAGAAACCGATAGACGACTAATTGGTGGGCGTATTAAGTATTTGAGAAAACGTCTAGACAAGGTGCATAAGCAGCGTGACCTGGGACGTAAATCTCGCACCAAGAATGAGCTGCCAATGATTGCCTTGGCGGGCTATACCAATGCTGGCAAATCCACCCTATTTAACACCATCACCAAGGCTGAGGTGTTTGCCCATGATCAACTGTTTGCCACCTTGGATTCTACCATTCGTAAAGTGGTGCTGCCAGCCTCAGGTGAGGTAGTGATTGCCGATACCGTGGGCTTTATTCAGGACCTACCGCATGATTTGGTTGAAGCGTTTAAATCCACCTTGGAGGAAACCGCGCTGGCCAATGTGATTTTGCATGTGGTGGACAGCTCCGATGAATACAACCTAGAGAAGATTGAGCAGGTGAACGAGATTATTGAGCAAATCCAAGCCAGCGAGATCCCTACCATCTTGGTGATGAATAAGATTGATCGTCTCGACGGGTTTGAGCCCAGATTGGATCGTGATGAACATGGCCGTGCTTACCGCGTTTGGATTAGCAGTAAAAACAACCAGGGTATTGAGCTTCTATATCAGGCCTTAGCCGAACAGCTCAGTGGTATGATGGAGCGCTGTCGGATACAACTTGATGTGTGTAGCGCTTATATTCGCAGTGAAATACACAATATTGGGCATATTCGCCATGAAGAAATGGATGAATTTGGTCGCTGGATACTTGAAATTAACGTCACCAGCCACTATTTATCTAAATTATTACAACGAAAAGGAGTTAAGCGACTCGATTAGTTGCTTAAAGAAGGTTTATGGGAGAAGAAGCTGCCATTGAGGCGATTGATTTAGCCACGCAAAAAGTACCGCTATTGCCACTGCGAGACGTGGTGGTGTTTCCGCACACAGTGATGCCGCTGTTTGTTGGTCGCGCTAGCTCGGTGAATGCGATCACCCAGGCCATGGGCAGTAACAAATATGTCTTCCTAGTGGCGCAAAAGGACGAGAAAACCGAAGACCCTACGTTGGATGATCTGCATAAAGTCGGCACATTGGCCACCATCTTGCAAATGCTGAAACTGCCCGATGGCACCATTAAGGTGTTGGTTGAGGGTGTGAAGCGTGCGCAAATTGAGGCTATCTTTGACTTGGAAGAGTACGCTGAGGTGGCACTGAGTGAAATCACCCTTGAGATGCATGATGATGTGGAGCTAACAGCGATGACGCGCCTGGCGTTAGAGAGTTTTGAGAAGTACATCAAACTGAATAAAAAAATCCCAGAAGAAGTGCTGAAGATGCTCTCAGAGGTGGATGATATTGAGCGTTTTAGTGACATTATTATTGCCAACCTAAGCCTCAAGGCAGATGAGAAGCAAGAGATGCTGAGCATGAACAGTGCCAAGGATCGCCTAGATAAGATTCTGGCCTATTTGCAGGGTGAGATTGATGTCTTGGGTACTGAGCAAAAAATTCAATCGCGTGTGCGCAAGCAGATGGAGTCCAATCAGCGTGACTATTATCTAAATGAACAGATGAAGTCGATTCAAAAAGAGCTGGGCCAGCTTGATGATGAGACTGAAATTGAAGAGCTGCAAGCCAGTATTGATAAGGCGAAGATGCCAAAAGCCGCCAAAGAAAAGGCGCAAAGCGAGCTGAAGAAGCTCTCGCGTATGTCATCACAGTCGTCAGACGCCTCAATCATTCGTACCTATATCGAAAATCTCTGTGAGGTGCCATGGCGTAAGCGCACGCGCATTAATCGTGACCTGAAGCAAGCGCAAAAGATCTTAGACCAAGACCATTATGGCCTAGACAAGGTCAAAGAGCGCATTTTAGAGTATTTGGCGGTGCAAACCCGTGTCACCCACAATAAGGCCAATATTCTATGTCTAGTGGGTCCGCCAGGTGTGGGTAAAACCTCATTAGGCCAGTCAATTGCCAAGGCAGTGAATCGCAAGTATGTGCGTATGGCCCTAGGTGGCGTACGTGACGAAGCTGAGATTCGTGGCCACCGTCGTACTTACATTGGTGCGATGCCAGGTTCGATTGTGCAGAAGATGCAAAAAGTCGGAGTCAAGAACCCTTTGTTCTTGCTGGATGAGATTGAGAAGATGGCCTCAGATTATCGTGGCGATCCCTCATCAGCCATGCTCGAAGTGCTAGACCCTGAGCAAAACCACACTTTTAACGATCATTATCTAGAGGTGGACTATGATCTGTCTCAGGTGATGTTTGTGGCCACTGCCAACTCACTAGATCTGCCGCAACCGTTACTGGATCGTATGGAGATTATTGAGCTCTCGGGTTATACCGAAGACGAGAAGCTGCAAATTGCCAAGCGTCATTTGATTAAGCAGGCGATGGCGAATAACGGCATTAAAGCCAGCGAGATCAGTTTCAAAGATTCGGCGATTTTGGACATTATTCGCTATTACACGCGTGAGGCAGGTGTGCGTAGTCTGAATCGTACCATCAGCACCATTTGCCGCAAGGTGGTTAAGGATGTGGTATTGAATAAGCGTAAATCCAAGGCCATTATCAATGCCAAGAGTCTGGAGAAATACCTGGGCGTGAAGAAGTTCCGCTTTGGTATGGCCGAACAAGAGAATCAAGTGGGCGAGGTAACCGGCTTGGCTTGGACCTCGGTAGGTGGTGACCTATTGACCATTGAAGCCACGGCGTACAAAGGCAAGGGCAAGCTAAATTACACCGGTCAACTGGGTGATGTGATGCAAGAATCGATCCAGGCGGCCATGAGTGTGACCCGTGCGCGTGCTAAAGACCTGGGCATTGAAGACGATTTCCAGGATAAGCTGGATATCCATATCCACGTGCCAGATGGCTCAACACCAAAAGATGGTCCAAGTGCCGGCGCAGCCATGTGTACGGCTTTGGTCTCTGTGCTAACCGGGCGCAAGGTTAAGGCCGATGTGGCCATGACTGGCGAGATTACCCTGCGTGGTGAGATCACTCCAATTGGTGGCTTGAAAGAGAAGATGTTGGCCGCTTTGCGTGGCGGTATTAAGACCGTGCTGGTGCCTGAGGATAATGAGCGTGAGCTCTCCGAAGTGCCAGAGAAGATCAAAGGTCAGCTAGAGGTGGTTAAGGTTAAGTGGATTGACCAAGTGTTAGATATCGCTCTAGAGAAATAATCTAAGACTGCTTTTGGAGTCTGGCGTAATAAAAGCCGTCAAACTCCCCGCCAGGCAGTTGCTGCTTGCCCACCGAAGTCTCGATACCCCAATCCAGGTCGATTGGTAGCGCTTTGGCGTCGCTTTGGCGCGCTAAAAACCCCTCTATTTGTTGTTCATTTTCGGCTTTTAGAATCGAGCAGGTGGCATATAGCAAAGTGCCGCCAGGTTTTAATAGGCGCCATAGGTTGTCCAGAATCTCTCGTTGTAAGGCCACCAATTGGCCAATGTCTTTGGCTTTTCTCAGTAGTTTGATGTCAGGATGGCGACGAATCACGCCGGTGGCTGAGCAGGGCGCGTCCAGTAGAATCTTATCAAACAATTGCCCATCCCACCAGTCGTCTTTAGTGGCATCACCTACGAGCGTCTGAATGTTATCCAGCTGTAGGCGTTTGGCATTATCTAAGACGCGATCAAGTCGACTATTGTCGTTATCAAGCGCTAAAATGTTAGATTTTGGTGCTAATTCCGCCAGGTGTGTAGTTTTTCCACCAGGTGCAGCACAGGCGTCTAGAATCCGTTCTGTATTATCAGGGGCCAGTAGTGGCGCCGAGAGTTGTGCCGAGAGGTCTTGCACATAGCAAGCACCCTCACCAAACCCAGGCAGTTGTTCAACCCCGACGGCTTGGGATAGGACCAAGCCTTGTGGCGCCACCTTAAGCGTTTGGCTCTCAATCCCTTGTGCTTGTAATTGCTGCTGATAGTCATTAGCTGTGTGTTTGGCGTGCACCCTTAGACTCATGGGTGCTTGGGTGTTATTGGCCTCAAAGATTGCCTGGTATTGTTCAGGGTAATTTTGCTTGATTTTTTTCGCCAGCCAGCTTGGGTGTGAGTGATGTTGGGTGTTGCTTAGCAGCGCTCGATCTCTCTCGATTCGTCTTAAGATGGCGTTAACCAGATTCTTAGCCCAAGGCTTATCCAGTAGTGGACACACCTCCACGGTTTCGAAAATCACCGCATGGGTTAGCGTCTGTGTATAGAGCAGTTGATAAGCGCCCAAGAGCAATAGGCAGTGAACATCCAAGTCTTCTTTTTTTAGCGGGCGATTGAGCCGTTCACTCACCCAGTCATTGAGTTGATGATAATAGCGAATCGTGCCAAAAGTCAGCGCTTTAATTTGCGCATTGTCGGTGCTGTCCGGGTAGGGAAAGGCAGACAACGAATGGCGATCTAGCACCACCGAGCAGATGGCGCTAAGGGCAACTTGAAGCGTGTGCTTATTGGCCAAGGGTCTGCTGAATCTTTGCCAATAGGGCTTCAGGCTTTAAGTAACCCGGCAAGTGCGTGCCGTCTTCTAAGAAGATGGCTGGTGTGCCATTCACACCCAGTTGTTGAGACACCATCAGTTGCTCAGTTACCGGCGAGTCACAGGCGTCAACCTCTGGCAGTTTGCCCGAGAGTTTGTAGTCGTCTAGCGCCTGATTACGATCCTCTGCACACCAAATTTTTTGCATTTTGCCTTGCGCCCTTGGGTGTAGAGAGGCCAGCGGTGCGGCCAAGTATTTCACGGTGATGCCCAGCTCGTTCATGCGCGCCATGCCCAAGTGAAGTTTTTTACAAAACGGACAATCAACATCGGTAAACACATGAATCACATGTTTTTCCTCGTTGGCTGGGTAGACAATCTTATCAGCCTCAGGAATGGCCGCAATCAGCGCATTTTTAATCAGCTTCACGCGTGGGTTAACTGGCATTAGGCGTCGCGTGGTCAAATCAATCACATCGCCTTGGATCAGGTAACGACCATCTTTAGAAACCAGAATTGAATCGATTGGCGAGTGCACAATAATCTCATAGATGCCAGACATAGGGCTCTCGGCAATACTCTCTTTGGCAATCTCACCAAAAAAAGGCTTGAGGGTTTGAATCACCTGGTCTTTATTGGCAATCGCTGCGTTAGATAGCAGCAGTAGGGCAAGGGATAAGGCTTTGAACATGGTAAATATTTTCGGTAAAAATGACTAAATTTTACCTTTTTAGGTAGAATAGCAAGCTGAATATTTTTCACGCAAAAACTATGGAATTTTCACTCTTTCATCAACGTATTGAACAGTTTAGCGGCGACCTTGCCGTGGTTGCCAATGCCCAGGATCAAGCGCCAGAGAATGCGCAACTAGCCGAATTACTCACCTTAAATGGCTTTGAGTCAAAGCTTGGCAGTACGCTACTGTTGAATTCGATCCCGGGTTTTAAGGCCAAACGTGTTTTGGTGGTGGGCACTGGTACTGAGCTGACCCATCGAAAGCAATTGCTAAAGGCGATGGAAGCGGTGAGTAGTGTGATTTACAGCGCTAAGGCTAAAACCGTGGCCATTGGTTGCTTGCCAAATGAGTTGGCAGATGAGGCTTGGATGCATAGAACGCTGGCACGCGTGGTGAAAAATGCCAGCTATCAAATTGAAAAAGTCGGCTTGGATCCGCAAGATCCACCACTGCTTGAGAGTGTGGCGGTGTGTGCCACCAGTGATAATGCCAAGGCGTTGGCCCAAGGTGCGGCGATTGCCGAGGGCATGATGCTTAGCAGACGTCTGGCTGATATGCCGTCGAATGTTTGTACGCCAAGCTATTTGGCGCAAACTGCGCAGGCCATGGCCGATACTTACGCGCTTGAATGCGAGGTGCTTGAAGAAAGTGACATGCAGGAATTGGGAATGAATTCGCTTCTATCAGTTGCTAAAGGTTCCGAACAAGAGCCTAAGTTGATTAGTTTGAGTTATCGTGGTAATGCCGATGCCAAGCCCATTGTCCTAGTCGGCAAGGGCGTGACTTTTGATAGTGGTGGCATCTCACTCAAGCCGGGTGCGGCCATGGACGAGATGAAATACGACATGTGTGGCGCTGCTTCAGTGCTAGGCACGATGCGAGCCGTGGCACAAATGCAGCTAAAAGTGAATTTGGTGGTGGTGGTACCAGCGGTTGAGAACATGCCAGCACATAATGCCTCTAAGCCGGGCGATGTGGTGAAGTCCATGTCAGGCCAAACCATTGAGATTCTCAATACCGACGCCGAAGGTCGCTTGATCCTATGTGATGCCATCACCTATGCGCAGCAACACGATCCTGCGGTGATGATTGACGTGGCCACCCTAACTGGCGCGGTGATTATCGCACTGGGTAAGCACAATAGCGGCCTGATGAGTAATGACCAAGATTTAGCCGATGAGTTGTTGGCCTCGGGCGAAGCCTCGGCGGACGGTCTATGGCAGTTGCCTATTGCCGACGAGTACGATCAGCAACTTAAGTCTAACTTTGCCGACATGGCCAATATTGGCGGTCGTGAAGCGGGTACAGTGACCGCAGCTTGCTTCTTAGCCAGATTCGCCACTGAGTGCCGCTGGGCACACCTAGACATTGCCGGCACGGCTTGGGTGAGTGGTGCGAAAAAAGGCGCAACTGGGCGCCCAGTGCCACTACTAACGCAATATATTATGGATCAAATTAACTAAGGAGAGCTTATGTCAAGTTTTGACAATGTCAGTGTGGTGAAAGCCGCCAATATTTATTTTGATGGTCAGGTCACCTCACGTGTGGTGATGTTTGCCGATGGCTCAAAAAAGACCCTAGGTATTATGATGCCGGGTGAGTATGAGTTTGGCACAGATACCAATGAGCTGATGGAGATCCAGGCGGGTGAGATGGAGGTGCTACTACCGGGTGAGACCGACTGGCAGACGTTTGCCGCTGGTGATAGCTTCGAAGTACCTAAAGATACCAAGTTTAAACTTAAGGTAAAAAGCGTCAGCGATTACTGCTGCTCGTACTTCTAATCCTGTCGATCGAGCCAAACTCCTAGGCCTTGGGCACAAATCTCCAAATCACCTTTAAGTAGTTTGATTTGCTTGTCTGTCTCTAGTTCCACCTGATGCTGTTTGGCCACTGTCAGCAAGTAGGCCAATAGCGCCTCTTTCAGTGCACGGTGGCGTCCAGACTCGTGCTCAAGCGAGCGCGCAATGTTGCTAAATTCAGTGATATGGTGTTTGAGCATATGTGCCGCCTCAGGCGTAAACTCAATACGACCGTAGTGCGTCAGATAGGCATATTTTGGTTTCAAAGCTAAGAGTCTATCAATGGTCTTGAGCCAAGCCTCAGGGTCAAATTGTACCGGCGTGGTTGGTGGAAAAATCAGCACCCCTTGGTCGTGATCAAATTCTCGATAACTCACGCCCAGCGTATCGCCTGAGAAGATGCCGCCAGAGGTCTGATCCCAGATACATACGTGGTGTAGTGCATGACCTGGTGTATCCAGGATGCTTAGTGTTCGATCACCCAATTGCAAGGTGTCACCTTCGCCAATGATGTGGATTTTCTCTGGGTCAATCGGCAGCAAGTCACCAATAAACTGCTTAAAAAAAACCTCGCCATACACCGCCATCACCCCAGCACGAAGCTTGGTGGGATCAATCAGGTGATTGGCGCCACGCTCATGCACATAGACTTTGGCCTGGGGTAGATGCTTGACCAGCTCGCCTGCACCGCCTGCATGGTCTAGGTGGATGTGGGTGAGAATAATCTGCTTAACCTGCGCATAATCAACGCCTTTAGCATCTAGCACACCCAAGATATCAGGCACCGACAAAAAGCCGCCGGTATCAATCAGCGCAGCCTCGTCTCCTTGTTGAATCAGATAACAGGCAACAAAATCCGCACGAATGTATTGGGTATCAATACAAGTAATGCCGTGATTAAGGTCTTGATAGCTAGGCTTGGTCATGGTGGCAATAAAAAAGCCGCCCAAGAAGGCGGCTTTTTAAGCTTAATAGATGGCTTTAGAAGTCACCCGTTGCACCTGCTTTTTGAATCGCAGTAATGGTTTCCTGCACCTGTAATGCTAGGTCATATAGATGCGGTGGCAGTGGGTTGCCGCCGTAGATCATCATGTCCATATTCAGTGAGTATAGCCATAGCTGACCTGCTTTGTCCTGCACTAGGGCGATACGGCAAGGTAGGTAAGCACTAAAGGCATCTGAGTAGTCCACCATGTCCATCGCCGTGGTTGGCTTACAGTACTGATAGATCTTTAGGAAGCGTTGCTTTTCACCGGTTTGCAGCTCAACCTGCTCAGACAGTGGCAGCATGCCCACTTCACGGATTTGCAACTCAGTTGCCACGGATGACATGGCTTCTTCAATGTTTTCAATGCGCTCTTCTAGGGTTTCGCCTAATGCTTCATGATCGACTTTGTCTCTAACAATGGTAGCCATGGTGATATCGCCTGTGTCTAGTAGCGTATTGGCCATGTCCATGTAAACACCGGTTGATTTATCGTGTAGCGATGGTGAGATGATTTCGCTCACAATCTTTCCAGTAATACCGCCGTGGTTAAACTGCATTAACGCACCAAAATAGACGGTTGCGGCACCCAATAAGATTAGTAACCACTTAATTAAACCTACAATTACACCCATGTGTTCTCTCCATAAAAAATAAAAAACCAGCTAGAATTTTATCACTACCCTGTGATTTGTGTAACCCAATTCAAGCAATTAAACTGGTCTTAAGCCATTAAACACAATATTGGTCAGACTCACCACGCCCACCACTTGTTGATTGTCAATCACTGGGCAGCGCGACAAGTTAAAGTGTGACAGCAGCTCGGCGCAATAACGAATGTCCATCTTAGGGTGTACACAAACGCTGGGCTTGGTCATAATCTCGTAGACATTAACGCGGTCTAAGGCTCGATTTTTGGCAATCACCTTGGAGGCAATATCGGCCACCAAGACCACGCCGTATTCATCGTAGTCGTGCGATTTGTCCACCACCAACATCTTGGTTTTCTTGTGCTTCATATCATCCAGTGCTTGCTGGACGGTTGATTTGGAATTCACGATATCGACCTGGGTCCACATCACGTCTTCTACTAAGGTTGGCTTGTCGCTCATATCTTCTCCTCCACAGTATGTTCTAAAGCTTGAATTTGGTGCATGACGCCAACAGCGTCCTCCACATCAATTTGAAAGGCAATACCCTCTTGATCGTCGTCCAGATGGCCAGCCTTAGAGATGGTCTCTAAAATGTCTCTGGCTAAGTGTTGCTCCACCAAGAGCAATAAGACATCTTTAGGGGTTTCTAGACTCAGACCTAAGAAAGTCTTGGTATGTTCTAAGCCCTCGCCACGCGCCTGAGAGATCACCGTTGAGCCGGTGGCGCCTTTTTCGCGGGCGGCCTCCAAAATGTCATCGGTTTGCTTGCTGTCAACAAAGGCAATAATCAATTTAAAGTGCATAATTCCTCCTACGCTTTAGTGGATATTGTTTCATGTTTTTGTCTCCATTGGGTAATTTGTACATAGGCCAGCACACTGATAATGGGAAAGAGTGAGGCGAAAGCAATCAGTCCAAAGCCATCCAAGAGTGGGTTGCGCCCATCAATGGTGCTGGACAATCCCAGCCCTAGTGCCGCCACCAGTGGTACCGTCACGGTTGAGGTGGTCACACCGCCAGAGTCATACGCCAGGGCAATGATGTGCTTAGGACTGAAATAGGTTTGGATTAAGACCAGCAGATAGCCACTGATAATAAAATAGTGCAGCGGCAGACCAGTGACGATGCGATAACTGCCCAGCGCAATACCGATGGCCACGCCAATAGCCACAGTGATTCTAAGGGGCCAGGCGCGAATCGTGCCAGCAGAGACTTGGTTGGCTTTAATCGCCACCGCCAATAAAGAAGGTTCGGCAATGGTGGTAGCAAAACCAATACTGGCAGCAAATAGATACACCCAATAATAGTCGAACCACTGCGGCGTTTCGATACCTATAAACGCCGGTGAGGTCAGCTGATTGGCCATCATCTTGCCCAGTGGGAATAAGGCCTTTTCTAGGCCTAAAATAAACAGTGTAAGGCCAATCCATACCAAGATAAAGCCGGCAATCACACTCCTTAGGTGTGGAATCTTCTGTTTGAGGATCAGGCTCTGAAAACCAAACAACACCAAGACAATGGGCATCACATCCCAAAGCATGTTAATCAGTGCGTTTATCAGTTCCATCATCTAACAATCCCAAATAACATCACCGCAATAATCGGCGTCAGTGCGGTAATGGCAATCATACCAAAGCCGTCGGTCATGGGGTTACGACCGCGGATTGAGCTGGCCAAGCCAACCCCCAATGCCGTGAGCAGTGGCACGGTGATGGTTGAGGTGGTGACGCCGCCCGAGTCGTAGGCAATGCCAATGATAAAGTCAGGCGCGAACACGGTGGTGACGATCACCAACAGGTAGCCAATGATGATTAAGTATTGTAAGGGCCAGCCTTTTAGAATGCGTACCACACCAATCACCACCGCAATACCGGCACTAAAGGCCACCGTGTATCTAAGCGATTTGGCATACTCAGAGAGCTCATCGGGCGTGCTGATCATGCCGCCAAGCTTGGCCACTTGGGCGGCTTCGTTGGTCACCGCAATCAGCGCCGGTTCAGCCACGGTGGTGCCAAATCCCAGGGCAAAAGCAAAGATCAGTAGCCAAGGTAGCGAGCCCTTTTTGACCAGGGCGTGTGCCAAGGTTTCGCCGATGGGAAATAGCGCCAATTGCAGACCGTACACAAACAGCGTCAATCCCAATAAAATAAAGATCACACCACTTAAGAGATTGCCCAAATTGGGTATGGGTTGTTGCAAAATGACCAATTGGAATAGTGCAATGACCAGGATCACCGGCGCCAAATCTTTGACGCTCTCCAATAGGGTTTTTGCAAAATGCTTAAGAGGTTTTTTCATGAAGTACTTATAATACTACCATATGAAACCAATTGTGCTTATTAACGGCAAGCGTACCCGCAAATTGAGCGTGTTTGAACGCACCCATCAATTTGGTGATGGTTTGTTTGAAACCCTGGTGATTCGTGATGGCAAATTGCTATTTTGGCGTGCGCATTTTAAGCGTCTAGAGCGTGGTCGAGAACGCCTAGGTATTGGCAAAGTTGCCGCTAAGACTTGGCTAGCTGACATCAATAAAGCCTATCAATTATCTGGCCTGGATCAGGCCGTGGTTAAATTGACTCTGTCTCGCGGTCAAAGCACGCGTGGTTACGGGTTTGACAAGACGATCAAGCCAACGCGTGTGGTGATGGTGTCGCCCATGCCTAAGATGCCACAGACCTATCGCCTGAGTCGATGTGCCCATGGCTATGGCGCCAATGCGTTATTGGCGGGGATTAAACACAACAATCGCCTAGAGCAAGTATTGGCTCGTATTGATCTGAAGACTGACGAATGTGTGATGCTGGATGCCAATGCACAGGTTATTTCAGCGAGCCAGGGTAATATTTTTTATCTCAAGGGCAATACCCTGGTTACCCCTGAGTTAACTGACTGCGGCATTGAAGGTACAGTACGACAACAGGTGATTCAATTGGCTGATGACCTGGGCTTGGAGATGAGCATTGAGGCGTTCAATTGGCAGCAACTGCTTGCGGCAGATGAGGTGTTTGTGACCAATAGCGTGGTCGGCATTAAGCCGGTTGCGAGGATTGATCAGACTGAGTATCGATCTGAGAAGACACAGGAGATGATACAGGCCTTTAACACCTTAAGTCATCGACACACCACGGTGTTAAAGCCGGTTAAACACCGTTTTAAGAAGCTGTTGGCAACCCTGGGTGTGTTGGCTGTGCTGGGCCTTTATTACCTGCACCAAGTGCCACTTAAAGAGGCGGTGGTCTACGAGGTCAAGCCGGGTGCTAGTAGTGCCAGTGTGGCGCATGAGTTGGCAGCGCTGGATTATATTCGCTCCAGCACTTATGCCAAGCACCTATCACGCCTATTGGATGTGGACGCGCTAAAGCGTGGCTTCTATCAAATTGAGCCTGGGATGAACGTGTATCAATTGTTTGAGCGCTTTAGTAGTAATCAAGTGGCGCAGCGTGACATCACCTTGGTGGAAGGTCAAACCGTGGCGCAGTATTTTGCGCAACTGCGCCAGCATCCCGCCGTATCGGTTGAATATGGCCTAGACGAGACCTTGGCACGAGCAGGGGTGAGTGCACCCTATGATGGCCAGCTTTGGCCTGAGACCTATCGGATTGACTATGGTGACAGCTTGGTTTCGCTATTTGCCAGGGCACATCAGAGTTTAGAGAAACATCTAACACAGGCTTGGCAAACAAGAGCTAAGAATCACCCGTTAAAAAACGCCAGGCAAGCACTGATTCTGGCTTCGCTGATTGAGCGAGAGACTGCGCACAACTCAGAAAAGGCCAAAATTGCCGGTGTATTTTTGGCCAGGCTGGCCAAAGGCATGCGCCTGCAAACCGATCCCAGTGTGATTTATGCCTTGGGTGATCGCTACCAAGGGCGTTTGACTAAGGCTGACCTTAAGGTAGATTCGCCTTATAATACTTATCGACATAAGGGCTTGCCACCTGGCGCCATTGGTGCGGTTGGCCGAGCGTCGCTTGAAGCAGCGATGCATCCTGTCATGGGCGAAGATTTGTATTTTGTCTCTAAGAAAGACGGCACCCATGCCTTTGCAAAAACTTACAAACAACATCGAAACAATATCCAGAAATATCTAAAATAAAGACGCATGCAGAAAGGGAAATTTATTACCATTGACGGTGTTGAAGGTGCCGGTAAAAGTACACAAATACAGTTTATTTGCGACTATCTTTCAGATAAAGGCATTGATGTTGTTTTAACCAGAGAACCAGGTGGCACCGAACTTGGCGAGAAAATCAGACATTTGCTACTGAGTAAGGAAACTGGCAAGATGCATGCAGATACCGAGTTAATGTTGATGTTTGCTGCAAGATGTGAGCATGTTCGCAACAAAATTATTCCAGAGCTAGAACAAGGTAAGTGGGTATTAAGTGATCGCTTTACTGACAGCTCTTATGCCTATCAAGGTGGCGGCCGTGGTTTGGATATTGAGCGCATTGGGCAATTGGACGACTGGAGCATGCAGGGCTTTGCCCCAGATATGACCCTGCTATTAGACGTGCCGGTTGAGCTGGGCATGTCTCGAGTGGAATCCCGAGGTGAAAAAGACCGCATTGAAAATGAACAATTGGATTTCTTTGAGCGTGTGAGACAGGCTTATATTGATCGCTCCAAGGCTTTTCCTCAGCGCATTAAGCTAATTGACTCTAGTCAAAGTGTTGCGCACACCAGCACGCAGATTCGTCAAATCTTAGAAGAGCTATGATCCGACCTTGGCACCAAGTTGCTTTTGATAAACTGACCAAGATGGTGGAGAACGAGCACCTGCCGCATGCGTTGCTGATTACCGGTGCTGAGGGAATTGGTAAACTCGATTTGGCGCAAAGTTTTATTAAGACCCTGGTGCCCAATGGTGATCGCATCGACCAAGATTTGATTGATCAGGAGTTAGATACGCCAACCTTGATTCGACGCTCCAACTATGAGAATTTGATTTATTGTCGCTCTGGCGAGATTAATGACAAGACCAAAAACCGCTCTAAAGAGATTCGTATCGATCAGGTGCGTGCGTTTTGTGAAGCACTGAATAAGACCGCAGATGATTTGCAAATCGGTGTGTTGTTGTATGCCGATCAGATGAACATTGCCGCTGCCAATGCGCTGTTAAAAACCCTGGAAGAACCTAGGGAAAATACCCTGATTATTCTCTTAGCGCATAGTAGTGAAACGCTACCAATTACCGTGGTATCACGCTGTCAAACGGTACACATTCCGCCGTCTTATTCCCAGCAGACACAAGACTGGATTGCACAGCAAATACCGCCAGAACAGATGTTGGATTTTGATCTATCCAGACTGCTAGAGAATGCCCATGGCGTACCCTCTAAGGTGCTTAATGAGCTCTCGACAGACACTTATAAGACCTATCAATCCTGGCAGAATCAACTCTTGTCTATTGCACTGCATCCCGCGCAAATTGCCAAACAGCAGGCATTCGATGGCCATGAGCTTGAAGTACTTAAATGCCTGCAAAATCTGTTGATCGAGGCCATTCGCTTGGCCGGCTTAAAGCAAGAAAGCGGGCTGGTTGAGCTCAATCAGATTACCCAGCAGGCACGTCGTGAATTTTTATTCCGACTGTTAGATGATGTTTACCGCAGTATTGCCCTGGCAAAAACCTCGGTCAATATCAAGTTATTATTGGATAATGTTTTGACTGTGTGGTCGCATATTACCCACTTAAAACAATATCCCCAAATCATAGGAGAACGTTAATGAGCCAATCGGATCAGCTGTTTGATCAGGCAAAAGCCTATATTCCAGGCGGTGTGAATTCACCAGTCCGCGCTTTCAACGGTGTTGGTGGCAACCCAATTTTCTTTACCAAGGGTGAAGGTGCATATCTGTATGATGCGGATGACAAGAAGTATGTGGATTATGTGGCTTCTTGGGGACCGATGATCTTAGGTCATGCCAACGCCCAGGTGGTGGATGCGGTAAAGGCAACGCTGGAAAACGGCTTGGGCTTTGGTGCGCCGACTGAGATTGAGACACAATTGGCCAAGAAAGTCTGCGAGATTATGCCGTCGATTGAGTTGGTGCGCATGGTGAGCTCGGGCACAGAAGCCACCATGAGTGCGATTCGCCTAGCCCGTGGTTACACCGGTCGAGATAAGATTATTAAGTTCGAGGGTTGTTATCATGGTCACTCAGATTCGCTCTTGGTTAAAGCTGGCTCAGGTGCACTAACCTTAGGCGTGCCGACTTCGCCAGGCGTGCCAGCATCCTTGGCAGAGCACACCTTAACACTAGCGTACAACAACCTGGATCAAGTCAATCAAGTGCTGAGCGAAGTCGGTAGTGAGGTGGCCTGTATTATCGTTGAACCAGTGGCTGGCAATATGAATTGCATTCCGCCAGTGAACAATTTCTTGCAAGGTTTGCGCGCAGCCTGTGATGAGCATGGCGTGGTGCTGATCTTTGATGAGGTAATGACCGGTTTCCGTGTGGCACTGGGCGGTGCGCAAGCCTATTACAACGTGAAGCCAGATTTAACCACCCTGGGCAAGGTGATTGGCGGTGGTCTGCCGGTCGGCGCCTTTGGTGGTAAGCGTGAGATTATGGAATATATTGCCCCATTGGGCCCGGTGTATCAAGCGGGCACCCTCTCGGGTAATCCAATGTCGATGTCGGCAGGACTGGCCATGTTAACTGAGCTAAGTAGTGATGCGCAGTTCTATGACAAGTTGGGCGCCAAAGTAGAGCGCTTGGTTAAGGGGATTTTGGCCAAAGCCAAGGACCATGGCATTGCCATGACCGCCAATACGGTGGGTGGTATGTTTGGTCTGTTCTTTACCGATGCGGATACGGTGAGCAATTTTGAGGAAACCTCGCAGTGTGATATTGAGCGTTTCAAAAAATTCTATCACCTGATGTTGG
>CAZMJI010000019.1:0-18347 GCA_964566765.1 uncultured Piscirickettsiaceae bacterium | reverse complement strand
ATACGTTGAGGCGGTTGGTAGCACCAGCATTCCGCTGATGGTGCTAGAAGGTGGTCGTACCCCAAACCGCTGGGGGCTTAATCACCTCAGTAGCAAACTGGGCGCTGGCGGCTCAAACGTGATCTCCAAGGTAGTACCGGGAATTCGCGGTTATTTTTTCAAGCGCGCCGACCCCAACCGCACCGAAGACGTGGTCACCTCGCAACTATCAGGCCTAATCAAGGTCAGCCTGTTTTATTTGCAATCCCAGGGTGAATAACCCCACATTCGCTGGTAAAATTAATCATCATTAAATTCAACCGCATAGCGCCCCTCTGCTTATGAAAAAAACACTACTACTGCTACTGAGTATCGTCTCGTTGTCACTTCATGCAGCCGCATTAAAGCCTTATAGTGGCAGCATCAAAGATCCGGTTGTCAGTTTGCCGGACCTACAAGGCGTGACGCACACCTTAGCGCAGTACAAGGGCCAAGTGGTGTTGGTGCAGTTTTGGGCCACCTACTGCCCGCCTTGCGTCAAAGAGATGCCATCGATGAACCATCTGCAGGACAAACTCAAAGCTGCAGGTGTGCCGTTTAAGATTTTGGCCATCAATATGGCTGAAACCAAGGCTGAAGTGTTGGCCTTTGCCAAGAAAGTTAAGCCAGAATTCACCATCCTATTGGATGAAACTGGCAGCAGCATCGGTCAATGGAATGTGTTTGCCGCCCCTTCTAATTTCTTAATTGGTAAGGACGGTCAAGTACACTACACCTTGTTCGGTGGCGTGGAATGGGATAGCGCGCCGATCATCCAAACCATCACGGATTTGTCACAGCGCTAAGCCCTAGGCAAAGTCCTCAGTGGTGATACAAGAACAGAACAAGTTTCGATCACCATAAACGTTATCAATACGCTTAACTGGCGGGAAGTACTTGCTTTGCTTAAGCGACTCAACTGGATATAGAGCTTGCTCACGGGTGTATGGATAAGTCCAATCGCCAGCCATCTCCAGGGCGGTATGCGGGGCATTCTTAAGCGGGTTATTGTCCGCATCGAAGGTGCCATTTTTCACCTGCTCGATCTCATTATGAATGGCAATCATCGCTTCAATAAAACGATCCAGCTCACGCTTAGATTCACTCTCAGTCGGCTCAATCATCAGCGTGCCGGCCACTGGGAATGACATGGTTGGTGAGTGGAAGCCATAGTCCATCAAACGCTTGGCAATGTCCTCTTCGCTAATACCGCTCTCTTCTTTAAGTGGTCTAATATCCACAATACACTCGTGCGCCACAAAACCCTTGTCGCCACGATAGAGGATTGGGTAATGGTCTTTCAATTGGCTGGCAATATAGTTGGCTGACACAATCGCCACTTCGGTAGCGCGCTGCATGCCTGAACGACCTAGCAGCTTAATGTAAGACCAAGAAATCGGCAGAATCGAAGCCGAGCCGTACATGGCTGCTGAGACTGCATTGGAATCTTGCTCTAATGGATTACCTGGCAAGAATTCGGCCAAGTGCGCTTTCACGCCAATTGGGCCCATGCCCGGACCACCGCCGCCGTGTGGAATGGCAAAGGTTTTGTGCAAGTTAATGTGCGAGACGTCTGCACCAAAATCACCCATACGGGTTAGGCCTACCATGGCGTTTAGGTTAGCACCATCTAGGTAAACCTGGCCGCCAGCCTGGTGTACGATCTCACAAATCTGCTTAATCTCCACCTCAAACACACCGTGAGTAGATGGGTAGGTCACCATAATTGCTGCCAGCTTATCTTGGTGCTTCTCAGTCTTGGCCTTGAGATCGTCTACATCGATATTGCCTGACTCATCGCATTTCACAATCACCACTTTCATGCCGCACATCACTGCCGACGCTGGGTTGGTACCATGCGCTGACGATGGGATTAGGCAGACGTTGCGTTCGGTATCGCCACGCGCTTCGTGATAGGCTTTAATGGCTAATAGACCCGCAAACTCACCTTGTGAGCCCGCATTTGGTTGTAGTGACACGGCGTCATAACCAGTGACCTCTGCTAAGGCGTGCTCCAAGTCAGCAAACAGTTGATTGTAACCGCTCACTTGCGCTGTTGGTGCATACGGATGCAGCTGTGAAAAACCTGGTAGACTGACTGGGTACATTTGTGTGGCCGCATTCAGTTTCATGGTACATGAACCCAGGGCAATCATTGAATGATTCAGGGTAATGTCTTTATTTTCTAGGCGTTTTAGATAACGCATCATCTCAGTTTCAGAATGATATTGGCTAAACACTGGATGGGTTAGATAGTCGCTCTGACGCGCCATCTCTGAAGCCAAGGTGCTGTCATCGCTACCCAGGGCGTCTAGACCGAATACAGACAAGATCGCCAATAGTTGCGCTTCACTGGTGGTTTCGTCCACGGCAATGGTCAATTGATTGTCACCAATCAAACGTAGATTGATTTGCTGGGCTTGCGCTTTATCAAATAGCGCTTGCGCCTGATCTGTCTCAATAGTAACAGTGTCAAAGAACTGCTCACTGACCAACTGAAAACCACCTTGAGCCAGTGCGCTGGCTAGGCCGCTGGCCTTGGCATGAACGCTAGTTGCAATCGCCTTTAGACCTTTGGCGCCATGATAGATGCCATAAGCAGCCGCTAAGACGGCCAATAGCACCTGTGCAGTACAAATATTACTGGTGGCTTTGTCGCGACGAATGTGTTGCTCACGGGTCTGCAAAGACATGCGCATGGCCGGCGCACCCAAGGCGTCTTGCGAAACACCAATAATACGTCCTGGCACCATACGTTTGAACTCATCACGGGTGGCTAAGAAAGCGGCATGTGGGCCACCAAAGCCCATTGGCACACCAAAACGCTGTGAACTGCCGATGGCAATATCTGCACCCATGTCTGCCGGTGTCTTGAGCAAGGTTAGCGCCAAAATATCGCAAGCCACAATAGTCATCACATTATTGGCTTTAGCACGGGCAATGTCATCGCTCAGATCGCGTACCTGACCATTGGTGCCTGGGTATTGCATAACCACAGCAAAACAATCACTAAAGTCATTATCTTCAATGGCTTCAATCACCAGCTCAATCCCTAATGGCTTGGCGCGGGTTTGCAAAATGGTAATGGTTTGTGGATGGGTGTTGCGATCGATCAGCAACTTATTAGATTTGTTTTTACGATTGGCACGCTGCGCCATGGTCATGGCCTCAGCTGCAGCCGTTGGTTCGTCCAGCAAAGAAGCATTAGAGATGTCCATACCGGTTAGGTCAATGATCATTTGCTGGAAGTTCAGCAACATCTCCAAACGACCTTGAGAGATCTCAGCCTGATACGGGGTATAGGCCGTGTACCAGCCTGGATTTTCCAAGATGTTACGACGAACCACACTCGGCATAATGGTGCCATAATAACCCTGACCAATGCAGTTGGTAAACAATTGGTTTTGGCCGGCCAACTCAGTGGCTAGGTTGAGCGTATCGTATTCACTAAGCGCCTCATCAACTTGCATTTTGTTGCCTGAGAAAATCGCTTCAGGGACGGTATTGCCCACTACTTCATCAACCGAAGCACAACCAATTTGTGCCAACATTGAATCAATCTCTGCCTGTGTAGGACCAATGTGTCTGGATAGGAAATCTGCTGCTGCCATAATGCTTATTAATACCCTAGTAAAAAAGTTTAGATTTTATATGATTTAGCCTTGGTTTTACTCACAAAGAGCGCGGTTTTTCACCAAGTGAACTAGCCTGGCGGCCAGCTTAGTGCACGCCCAGCCAAACAATGCAGGTGAATGTGGTAGACCGCCTGTCCACCGTCCTCATTGCAGTTCATTACCACACGATAACCATCCTCGGCAAAGCCTAACTCTTTGGCCAGCTTGCTGGCGGTAAGTGACAACTTGCCCAGAAGTTCAGCATCCTCTGCATCGTTTAACGTGGCAATATGACGCTTGGGAATCACCAAGAAATGCGTTGGTGCTTGTTTATCAATATCGTGAAAGGCAAGCACATCCTCATCTTCATAAAGTGTGTCAGCCGGAATCTCACCAGCGGCAATTTTGCAAAATAGACAATCTGACATGGGTTTTCTCCTTTAACGATATTGGCGCAAATACCACCAACCAAAAAACTTCTTCGCCGTGTGCATCAAGCGACAATTTGGCAACATCAAGCCACCTTTTAAGCTGCGCGAAATAAACATGCCTTTGTTGTTAGAGTCAACAATACACATCAGCTCAATCTTAAAGGTATGCGACGCTGACTTACCAGAGAGCACATCCAGGGCGTTTTTGGCTGCTGCTTCGGCTTGCAGATCTGCCATATGAGCTTGTTTTGGCATCCATTCCGGCCCTGGGAATGAACCCGAGTCGCCGGCCACAAAGACCTGGTTGGCGCCACCAACCTGGCAAAATTTATCCGCTTTTAACAAGCCGCCTTCACTGCGCTCAAGCTCGGTATTATCAAACCAAGCATTACCCGTCATGCCTGGCATAAACAAAATCAAATCGGCAGCAAACTCGCCGCCTTCGGTCACCACTTTATCAGCTTCAAAGGCTTTCATTTTGTGACCCAGATGGGTTTGGATGCCACGTTTTTTCATCTCTGACAGCAGGCCACTCACCGCCTTCTCGCCCAAACGCGCGCCCGGCTTTGGCGCCGGGGTAAAGAAAGTCAGGTTAAACTTGTCACGTCTGCCCTCTTGGCGCAGCTGCGTGTCAATACCAAACAAGAATTCAAACATCGGTCCGCCGCGCATCGCTGAAGGTTCCTTAGGGTTGCCAGAAAAACCAATGGCAATCTCGCCACCATCCATCTCTCTTAAGCGATCACGAATTCTCTCAGCGGCACTGAGACCCTCACAAGGGGTGATGGCATGCTCAATGCCAGGCAGCTTTTTCATAAATCGACCGCCTGAAGCGATAATCAACGCATCATTTTCATACAAGCCCAGCGGGGTGATCACAGTGCGACCCTCTTGCTCAATGCCGGTTACTTCAGTGGCCACATGGTTAACCTTCATGCGCGCAAAGAAATTAGTCAGTGGTACCACAATGTCTTTGCTCGAGGCACGACCCGATGGGATCCAGATCAGACTTGGTAGGTACACCAATTCTGCCTTTGGTGAAATCAAGGTAATCTCAGCAGTTTTATCCTGCTTACGAATGGTTTTAACCGCGGTTAGGCCGGCAAACCCTGAACCGATGATGGTAATTCTCTTCATAACTCTCCCTTATTTGGCTGATGGCAAAAGTGCCCACTATCTGGTGTTTCAACACTCTTGGCAATATTATCTACAAATGCTTGCAATTGATCAAACTCTAATACCGTTAAAATTTTGGTGACAATCTCAGGGTCAACCCTTAGCGTACACAATGTGCCATCCTTAAGGCGCGTTTGCATACCCGCTGCGTTAATGGACAACTGGTCTGAGGTTTGCTCCAGTAAAGCCTCTAGCTCATCTTGCAATTGGTCGTATACCACTTGCAAGTGTGCAAGTATTGATTCGTCTGTTGCATCTGAGATACAAACAACCTCACCTTGCACGGTGCCAAAACCCTCATCGATTTGGCACTCATAGGCAATACCCATTTTTGTTAAATGGTCTTTAAATTTGGCTGAGAGTGATGGGTCAAAAAATATATAATCGAGCATGGTTATCAGTTGATTAATGGAGATATTTTAATGCTTTCGAACGATGATTTAGACACTTTATTTAGACAGGCTAGAAGTCACAATGGCTGGCTGGATCAGACCGTGAGTGATGATGAGCTGCACCAGCTCTATGAGCTGATGAAATTCGGTCCAACCGCTGCCAATAATTGTCCGGCACGACTCACTTTTGTCAAATCGGCCGAGGCCAAAGCCCTGCTCAAACCACATCTGGACGAAGGCAACGTGGACAAAGCCATGAGTGCGCCAGTGGTAGCGATTATCAGCTATGACACCGAATTTTATGAAAAACTGCCTTATCTGTTCCCACATACCGACGCCAGAAGCTGGTACGCTGGCAAACCGGATAAAATCAAATCGGCTGGTGAGATGAATGCCACTTTGCAAGGCGCTTACCTGATGCTGGCAGCACGCTCAATAGGTCTGGATTGTGGCCCGATGGGTGGTTTTAATAACACCTCACTGGATGCAGCCTTTTTCCCAGATGGCAAAACCAAATCCATCTTTATCTGCGGCCTGGGTCATGGCGACCATGACAAGCTTTTCCCACGATCACCACGTCTGAGTTTCGATGAGGCCTGTGAAATACGTTAGTTAATGGTTGGCAAGCCTAACAAAATCCAGGCCTGCATACCACCACGATAGTATTTGATTTTTTCTGCAGGATAGCCATACTTAAGCAGTTCACGAATCAATGTGGGTGACATTTTGCACCAATTGCCATTACAGTAAATGGCCAGGGTTTTGACCTGAGAGAAATCCAAACTACCATCTGGTCGCAACACTACGTCAAACTCATCCTGCATAATCTCTAAAGCTTCGTTTTTATCTAAAAATTGCTTATACGGCACATGGACCGCACCCGGCAGATGACCCGTTAGGTTTAACCAAATTGGCGCTCTAGAGTCCACCACAATGGTTTTCTTATCGCCTGCTGAGATGCGCTTCATATAGCCAATCATCTCCAGCTCAGCAATGGTTTCCACCTTGTGCGGTTTGAACGGATGCAAAGGCTTGATAATACCGCGACCAGTCTTTTGGTAGATTTTCGGCATCAGATTCTTGCGGTTTTGATTACGACCTATCACAAACGGTTTGCCGTCAACGATGATGGTGGTGGCCAACACGCCCGGCTCAAGAAAAACGGGCTTTTTCTTCTTTTTTTTCTTTGCGCGTTTAACGCTAGGTGCGTTGCTATTAGGATTGACCCTAGGTGCGTTCTGCGCCACTTGTAATGATGCTTTTTCAAGCGTCACCTCGGCTGATTTGGCTGTGTTCTTCTCGGTGTTAGCCAAACTTGGGGTGATGTAGCTTAGCAGCACAGTGCTTAGTAATACCAGGGTCTTTCTCATGTTTGATTCTCCATCATTTTTCACCCTCTCCTCAAAACTGTGCGTATTGTATCAAGGTGGCAAAACCAACACCATTAGGGAAAACCATAGATCTAACAAAAATCATGGAAAACCCTAATAAAACAGAGCTCAAGAGCCTCAAAATGGGTTTAGATAATCAGGGAAACTAAGGTTGAACCGTGGTTAGACCAACCGAACGCCAGGCCTGCATACCACCACGATAGTATTTGATTTTTTCTGCTGGATAGTCAAAGGCCAATAAGGTACGAATCAGTCGTGGCGACTTGCCGCACCAAAACCCGTTGCAATAGGCGATGATGGTTTTTGCTTGAGAAAAATCCAACTTAACCGAATCGTCTGGCTCGATAATGCCAAGCGTGGCAAACACCTCTTCTTGCACCTCAGGATTTAAAAACATCTCACTGGTAATGCGCACAGCGGTTGGAATCATGCCGGTAATCAAGACCGCAGAAGAAGGTCTGGAATCCACCACAATAATGCTGTCATCGCCATTGGAGATTTGTTCAATATAATCAATCACCTCTAGCTCAGCCAGGGTCTCTACCGGGTATGGCTTAAACGGCTCCAGTGGCTGAATCTTACCGCGCCAAGTGTCTTGGTAAAAGCGCATGATCTTGGCTTTGCGATTTTGGTTGCGCTTAATCTCCAGAGCCTCACCCTTGTGCAGCACATCCACCGATAGCACACCGGTTTCAATCTGCACTTCCTTGGCCCAACTCACAGGCGATACGGCGATGACTATGAATAGCGCAATTCGACTTAATATTGTGTCATTTAATTTCATAAAACGTATTAGAAGTTTATAAAAATCTAATTTTGAAGTCAATTTTTACCTATTTTTGTAAAAAAATCCAGTTTTTTCATGGGTTTTTGTTGGTTTTCTATGGTTTTCCATGATATTAAAATCCAAATGCCAGTGCTAAAATCGCGCTTTATGAACAGAACTCTGCTTGCTTTTGCCCTAATTGGCATTGTCATTGGACAGATGCAAGCCTATGCCAATACAGCCCGCGCCTCAATCGGTGCTAATACAGCCTCACAAAAGCTCATCACCATTGGTGTACAGTCTTGCCTGGGTCGAGATGTGGCCCGTGAAAAATGGCAATCCACCATCAATCATCTAAATCGACAACTGCCCAATCATCAATTCAAGTTGAGAATCATCGACACGCCCGATGATTCATTAATGTACAAAATGGTAGAAGAAGGCAAATTGGATTATGTGATCTCACAACCGGTAGCGACGGTTGAACTGCAAGCAATCCACGGGGTAAAGCCACTACTCACCTATAGCAATATGGCTGGCTGGGATCAGCTGGGCTCGGTTATCTTCACCTCCAGCAATAATCCCACCATTAGCTCGATCGAATCCTTAAAAGGCAATAGCGTGGCCGCCGCCACGGAGAAGCGCTTGGGTGGCTGGGTATTGGCGCTGGACTATTTCTATGAAAACGACATCAACCCCTATCAGGACTTCTCGGAAATGCGCTTCTTGGGCAATCAAGACAACATCGTTAGAGCAGTAACCAACGGCGTGATAGACGCCGGCGTGGTGCGCACCAGCGTGATTGAACAACTGGTTAGGCTGGATCGACTGGACCCTTCGGAGATTAAAGTACTGGATCAAAAATCAAACTTTCCACACCTGATCAGCACACCATTGGTCTCAGAATGGTCGCTGGGCGCACTCAAGCACATGGATCCAAGCCTAACCCAACGTGTTAAAGCGCTGCTGCTTGAATTCACCCACCTAAACGGCAATCCGCGATGGGTTGAGGCACACGATTACAAAGATGTTAGCAATCTACTAAGAAAACATCGCCTGGGTATCTATCAAGACCCTGTGCATGTGCGCTTCTACAAGCAAAACTACCAATGGGTGCTGATTGTATTAATTCTTGCTGGCTATTTGATTGTGCTCAGCAAGAATCGTCGAGAAAGAGAGATTCAATCTTATAAGGCTCAGCTAGAACAACTCTCCCGAGTCAGCTCTGTCGATCAGCTACTCTCTGAAGTGGCGCACGAACTCTCGCAGCCCATCACCTCACTGAAGATTGATGCGCACCTGCTGTCTGATATGCTAAAAGATGACGACTGTCAATTGGACAAGGTCAAGTCGGCTTCTAAAGACCTGCGAGAAAAAACCGATCACTGCGCCAATTTGATTCTCAATATTCGCAATTTTCTCTCCAACAAAAGAATCAGCAAGGAAGTGTTTGACATCAACCCCCATATTGAACGAGTCACCGAGCTGGTGGGGCGCGATCTTGCTAAGGCCAAGGTCAACCTTAGCCTAGAGCTAGCGCCCGATCTGCCCAAAGTTGAAATGAGTCCGGTTGAGCTAGATCAGGTCTTACTCAATCTATGTCAGAATGCGATTAGCGCCATGCGCGACAATCACAAGGTTAGAAACGAGCTTCACATTCGCACCTTTGGGCATAACGATTCGGTGTTAATCAGCTTGCAAGATACCGGCTGCCTAATCACCAACACAGAGCATTTATTTGAGTTATTTCACTCAACCAAACAAGGCTCAGACACCGAAGGTCTAGGCTTGGGACTCAACCTAAGTCAACGCATGATTCGCTCCTATGGGGGCGACTTATCCCTACAACACACCAGCCCTCAGGGCTCTACTTTTTTAATTAAATTACCAGCAAAACCTTATGACGCCTGAATTAAGCACGGATAAAAATGTCTATATTGTTGATGATGACAGTACCATCAGAGAATCCTTGGCGCGCTTTTTAAGTACGCACGGCTTTCAGGTGCATACGTTTGCCAATGCTAAGGATTACCTGCACAACCTAGACCAGACTACAGTTGGCTGTTTGGTCTCTGATATTGACATGCCGGAGATGACAGGCTTGCAGCTACAAAGAAAGCTGAATGACTTGAAATGCGTTAGACCCACCATCTTTATCACTGGTCATGGCAATGTCAACATGGCGGTTGAAGCGATGAAAATTGGTGCGTTTGACTTTATTGAAAAACCGTTTGACCCTGGGCTACTGATGGCAAAAATTAACCTGGCGATTGATAAGTACCAGCAAAAAATCCAAGTGTTGAATCGCTATCAAGAGCTGACCAACAAAGAACTTGAAGTCTGCGCCTGTGTGGTCAAAGGTATGAAAAACCGAGAAATCTCAGAAACCCTGTTTATGTCGGTACCAACCGTAGAAGCACACCGCTCCAAGGTGATGAAAAAAATGCAAGCCAACTCATTGCCAGAATTGGTCAAGATGCTGGTTTTAATTAACCTAAATTATCAATAACTTTAGCTTAGAGCAAGGAGAAAACATGCTACTAAAATACAATCTTTATGCCCTGACCCTGGTTTTTGTCTCCAGGTACTTGGCCATCCCAATGGATCATTTCAACTCAGACATTGGCAACTACTTATGGCTGCCCATGGGTGCGGTAATTCTGTCTTATCTGTTATTTGGATCACGTGTCTTTCTGGGTGCTTTCCTGGGTTACTTATTGGCCGAGGTGGTGGTTGAAGGTGGTACGGCTTATATTGGACAAACCGAAGTCATCAGTCGCCTGGTTAATGCACTACTGCCGCTACTGACCATCATGGCGTTTAAAACGCTTAATTTGGGCGATTTTATTGCGCAAGGCAAACTCAATTACCGCTTGCTACTACCCTTAGTACTGGTCGCTTCTTTTGCCACCACCCTAACCAAAACCGTACTGCTGTACGCACCCGCACAATTTAGCGCGGGCAAAGTGTACTTCCAGTCTTACCTAATTGGTGATGTGATTGGTGGTGTGGTGTTTATTGTCTTGGCATTTGCCCTGTTAAAGAACACCCTGCAAAACCAAAAAATTCTCTAATTTCGCCGGCAGAATCTATGGTTTTCCATAATAGACGCTGGGTCAGAGTTTGGGAATAATAACAACTCAGTTGTACTGGTTTTTATAGCTCTCCTCAAGATTTATTTTTTCTGGTGCAACCCCACCTATTTGGCGCCTAAACGGCGCCATTTTTAGTTGTCTGACTTGGTTTTATCCTCATCAGTAGGACAGCCATTGTGCAGCTTCCACATCTGCTCATGGCCAATGGCAATGGCCCAGGCCGGCGCTTCACACTCTTCGGCTGTTTTAGACGGTTGTGCCGCCGATTGATTTTCCTTATCTGCTGCTACCGCACCCAGAGCAAGTAGCGCCCAACAGGCGGTTAATAAAATTCGAATTGCTTGCATTTATCCTCCTAACAATAATCGAACAAAGATATCGGCAAATGCCAAATACAATAACGCCATCACACAGGCGGCCAGAATTACTTTTTGCAGCCCATTTAGCTGTTGAATCGGCGCCTTTTGGCGATCCAAACTACAGGCATCACCTGGGCAATACTTGGCACCCTCTTGGTGAAACCAATGATACACTTTGCAACCGGCACAAATGCCGAACACAGCTTCAAAAAACAGCAGTCCTAAACATAGGGCACAAACCAAAATATTAATTGGCCCTCGAACCTCATTTAACACCACCAAATAAAACATGGTGGCCGCCAACACAAAGCCAAAACCCCAAGCCCAACGCTTTTGTGGTGCGCCCACGTATTCAGGCACCTGCTGGTTCACCATCCAGCGACCCAGTACCATTGAGGGGGCGTATTTAGGGTTAATAAATAGACGAATAAAAAAATCCAGCAAAAAGACTGAAACCATCAGCTTGGTGGGTTCGTTATTGCCGGTTAGAAAGCCTTGCATAAAGGCCATAAAGGCAAACAAAAACACAATACCAGCCGCGGCTCTAACTTCGCGCTCATTAAACACCGGAATTTCATAGCCGGCAACCTTTTCACCAAATGCAAACATAGGCTCTATTTAATCACAAAACTAAACACTTTGTCCGGCCGCCCAACCCGAGGCCCAAGCCCACTGAAAATTAAACCCACCCAGTTGCCCGCTCACATCCAGTGCCTCACCAATAAAATACAAGCCGGGCTGGGTTTTGGCTTGCAAGGTTTTCGAGTCAATAACGTCGGTATCCACCCCACCCAAACACACCTCAGCCGTGCGCATGCCCTCGGTGCCACTAGGGGTCAGTTGCCATTGGTTCAATTGTTCGCCAAAGGCACTCAGCGCCTTGCTGTTAATGGCACCCAAAGGACAATCTAACCAACTGGCTTGGCCCAAGGTTTGGATCAAGCGCTGCACCAACTGTTTGGGCAAGTACTCAGACAATAGGGTTTTGAGCTGCATCTTACCCTGGGTTTGCCGAGCTTCGCTTAGATAATTGGCAACATCCATCTCTGGCAAGAGGTTTAGACTGATAACCTGCTCCTTTTGCCAATAAGAGGAAATTTGCAGGATCGCAGGACCGCTTAGACCGCGATGGGTGATGAGTACCTGGTCTGTAAAACGCATGGCATCTGTACTCACCTCAGCAGCAAAACTTACGCCTGACAAGCCTTTAAAATAACGATCAATCTCATCTTGGCTAAAGGTAAACGGCACCAAGGCCGGTTTAAAGCCCAGGGTCTTGAGTCTAAATTGCTTGGCCACTTGCAAGGCGAAATCAGTCGCACCCATCTTCGGGATTGAAGCACCGCCGGTAGCCACTACCAGCGACGGGGTCTGATATTGGCCTTGATTGGTCGCCACCTGATAACGCCCATCACTGGACTGGTAATTGATATCTAACACCTCTGCTTGCAAACGCAACTCAGCCTGCTGACACTCCTGAAGCAGCATAGCCAATACCGCAGGTGCTTTTTGCTGGCAAAACAATTGACCTTGTTGTTTCTCTTCCCAGGACAATTGGTACTTCTCCATCAGCGCCAAGAAATCCCAAGGCGTGTATCGAGACAAGGCAGATTTACAAAAGTGTGGGTTTTGCGACAGATAGTTGTCTGGCGTTGTGTACAGGTTGGTGAAGTTACAGCGGCCACCACCGGAGATCAGAATTTTCTTACCGGCTTTGTCGGCGCGCTCTAGAATCAGCACACTACGGCCACGCTTTAGCGCCTCAGCAGCGCACATCAGTCCTGAGGCGCCAGCCCCAATAATGATCACATCATAGTGTTTCAAAACACACTTTCAATGGTCTTAACCACGTGGTCCTCATCCCATTCTAAGGCACCACGGTAGGTATAGCGGATTTGCCCCTGGGCATCGATGAGGAAGTTGGACGGATAAGCATAAACACCCCACTGCTGCACTGCCTTGCCTTCTAGATCAAGCGCCACTGGCAAGTCAAATGGGATTTTTTTCTTGAACTCAATAATTTTGCGCTTTTCCTCACCGATATTCACGGTCAAAATCACAAACGGCTGGTCGGCTAATTTTTCTTTAAGGCGCATCAGCGATGGAATTTCCTTGATACAAGGTCGACACCAAGAGGCCCAGAAGTTCAGCAGTACGACCTGGCCTTTAAACTGTGACAAATCCATCACCTGATCATCTAAGGTTGGCAATACCAGCTCAAAACCTTGCTGGCCTGAATAAGGCTTGAGCGACGGATTAAAACCGGAGGATTGCGCTTGCGGCTTAAGGTTTTCAAGCTGCTTCATAGTGTCTGGCAACACCACTGTTTGCATCAGACTCATGGCCATGGTATAGGTATCGGCCAAGCCTTCTCTGGCTTTTAGATCAGCCGGCTCTAAGTCTTTATCTGGACGCATATGAAAACCACCGCGCACGCCTTTAACACGATGGGTAAAGACTGAGGATCCGCCCGTTTTCAGTGCTTCAACAATCTCGCCTAAGCGAAAGTACTTAGTGCCATATTGAGACGCCATTAAATAAACCGGCAGGTTAGAGCTCTTGGCGATGGCCACATAGTGCGCCTCACCGCCCAGTTCTGGCTTGCCGTCAATCAGATGTGGCGCGTGAAAAATATGCCCACCCAAATAGTGACGATCTGAGTGGTTCATCTGCCAATAATAAGCAGTCTTTAACGCCAGCTGTGCGCCACGGCCGGTGGCCACAAAAAACAGCTTTTTAAAGCCTTTGTCTTTGGCGATATTCACCAACTCGACCAGCTCATTGACTTCGAATTCTTGAATGCTGCTTGGCGTTTTTGGCAGCATATGACTGGCATGTAAGTCCACCATCCACACATCTTTACCAACAAAGGCCAGCTGTTGCGCGGTATGCGTTTGACCAGGACCAAAACCACGCTCAGACGGTAAAAACAGCAACAACTCCTCGCCATCGCCTTCATAGGCATGAATCAACAGCGAGCTGTCATTTGATAATTCAAACTCTAGTGTTTGATCAGCTAAGGCATTCAGGCTGCTAAGTAGCAAGAAAACCAGACTTAGTAATTTCATCATCAGTTGTACAAATCCACAATATAGTACAAACTAACCCCTTCAGATGAGCGTGCTGGACCAACCACTTTGGCCGCATACAAATGCTGCTCATGATCCGCCCCTTGCAAGGCACTTTGCAAATCATCCACCACTTCCACCGCTGTGGCTGGCACACGCTCACGCTTGACTCTGGGGATGCGCACCAAGGCAAACACCTCTTGCGCAACATTGGCGCCAGGGTGTGGGTCTAGCGCATAGCCTTTAACCATTAAGGCAGAACCTTTTTAAACGGTTTAACCACCACCTGATCATAAGCACCTGAAGCCACATAAGGATCTTGATCTGCCCAGGCTTGCGCCGCAGCCAGTGACTCAAATTCTGCCACCACCAGTGAGCCAGTAAAACCGGCTTCGCCTGGATCTTCATTGTCAATTGCCGGGTGTGGGCCGGCCAGGATCAAACGTCCTTCATCTTTTAACTGATTCAAGCGCTCAATGTGCGCTGGACGCACCGACAGACGCTTGTCTAATGAATTCTCAACATCTTGAGCAATAATGGCGTATAGCATCATTCTCTCCTACAAATCTAACACATCTTGCATGGTATACAGCCCTGCTGTTCTACCATCCAACCAACTGGCGGCACGTACCGCGCCATTGGCAAAGGTCATGCGTGATGAGGCCTTGTGTGTCACCTCAACGCGCTCACCTTCCATAAAAAAGCTCACCGTGTGTTCGCCCACCACATCACCACCACGAACGGTTGAAAAACCAATGGTTTGACGATCTCTAGGCTCTTCAATGCCTTCACGACCATAAATCGCACAGGTTTTTAAGTCTCTACCCAGGGCATTGGCAACCACCTCGCCCATCTTCAGCGCTGTGCCCGATGGCGCATCAACCTTATGACGATGGTGTGCTTCCACAATCTCAATATCGGCGTCATTGCCAATCACTTTGGCGGCCATCTCTAGTAGTTTGAGCGACAGATTCACGCCCACACTCATATTCGGTGCAAACACAATCGGCATTTGCTCAGCTGCGGCATTGATCGCCTGCAACTGATCATCACTAAAACCCGTGGTACCAATCACCATGGCTTTGTTGGCTGCTTGACAAATATCGAGATATTCAAGAGTGGCCTCTGGGCGGGTAAAGTCAATCACCACATCAAAATCGGCAGTTACTGCCGCCAGGTCATCACCCTTGTCTAGAGTTGGACCCAGTGCAACTTTGTCTGCTTGGTTAATCGATTCAATAATGGCCTGACCCATGCGGCCAGAGCTACCCACAACTGCAATACGCATCATTTTAATTGTTCCTCTAAAAAGCCGTGCTGTTTGGTCACGGCATCAATGTCCTGCAGGACTTTTAACATCTCGCCCATTTGGTGAAGCGGAATCATATTAGGACCATCACTTTTGGCCTCATCTGGATTCGGATGGGTTTCCATAAAAAAGCCCGACACACCAACCGCAGCAGCGGCACGTGCCAACACTGGCACCATCTCGCGCTGACCCCCTGAAGTAGTACCTTGGCCGCCGGGTTGCTGCACCGAGTGCGTGGCATCAAATACCACAGGCTGACCGGTTGAGCGCATGCTCGATAGGCCGCGCATATCAGAGATCAGTGTGTTGTAGCCAAACGAGGTACCACGATCACAAACGGTAATTTGTTGATTGCCAACTTCAAAGGCTTTGTCCACCACATTTTGCATATCCCAAGGCGCCTGGAACTGGCCTTTTTTAATGTTGACCGGTAATCCCTGTCGACACACGTTTTGAATAAAGTTGGTTTGTCTCACCAGAAACGCTGGGGTTTGCATCATATCCACCACCTCAGCAACTTGGTCCAGTGGGGTGTCTTCATGCACGTCGGTCAGCACCGGCACACCGATCTCATCCTTAACTTTTTGCAAAATACGCAGACCTTCATCCACACCCAAGCCTCTAAAACTGCCGGTACTGGAACGATTGGCCTTATCGTAAGACGATTTGTAGATAAAATTAATGCCTAGGGCATCGGTGAGTCGCTTGAGCTCGGCGGCACTTTCTAGCGCCAACGCCTCTGATTCGATCACACAAGGGCCTGCAATGAGAAAAAACGGCTGATCGATACCGATCTCAAAATCGAGTAATTTCATGTTTTTTATCAGGCTTTCAAAATTAAAGTTTGATTATAGTTTAAACAATTCATTTAAAATACCAAATATGCCAAATACACCAGATATTCTAAAAAAAATCATCGCGCGAAAAGAACAGGAAATTGCCCAGTGCAAGGCGCAAATCTCGTTCGAGACGATGATGGACAAGGCTTATGCTGACCGTGAAACGCGTGATTTTTTCACTGCGCTTAAAACCAAGGCTGACAAGCAAGAAAACGCGATTATTGCCGAGATTAAAAAGGCCTCACCTTCTAAAGGTGTGTTAAGGGAAAACTTTGATCCAGTGGCGATTGCCAAAAGTTATGAAGCGCATGGCGCTACCTGCCTGTCTATCTTAACCGACAAGGATTTTTTCCAAGGCGATGCCCAGTACTTAATTGATGCACGCGCAGCAGTCTCACTGCCGGTATTGCGCAAAGAATTTATCATTGACGCCTATCAGGTGTTTGAAGCCAGAGCCATGGGTGCCGACTGCATTCTGCTGATTGCTGCTTGTTTGGACGACCGACAACTAGAAGACCTGTCAATGCTGGCGGTCTCGCTATCAATGGATGTCCTGGTTGAGGTGCACGATCTGGAAGAGCTTGAGCGTACACTCGCGCTGAGATTGCCGATGATTGGCATTAACAACCGCAATCTGCGTACCTTCGAGGTATCACTACAAACCACCATTGACTTGCTCAGCCACATTGATGATGACACCTTGGTGGTAACCGAGAGCGGCATTTTGGGTCGCGGCGATGTTGAGCTCATGCACCAGCACAACATTCACACTTTCTTGGTGGGCGAGGCCTTTATGCGTCAGGATAACCCTGGTCAGGCGCTACAAACTATCTTTAATACATAAAAAACAGCATTATGAAAACAACGGTTAAATGGATTGACAACATGCTGATGGTTGGTGAATCAGCCAGTGGACACGGCATTGTGATGGATGGCCCTGAGGAGATCGGCGGACACAACTTGGGCGTGCGCCCTATGGAGATGCTGCTGTTAGGCATGGGTGGCTGTACCACGGTTGACGTCATCTCTATTTTGAAGAAAATGCGTGAGGATGTTACCGATTGTCGTTGCGAAGTAAGCGGCGTGCGTGCGGACGAACACCCTAAGATTTTCACTGACATCCACATTCACTTTATCATCTCTGGTAACAGCCTGGATGAAAAGAAAGTTGAAAAAGCCATCACCCTATCGGCTGAGCGCTATTGCTCTGCCTCACTGATGTTAGGCAAGGCTGCCAAGGTGACTCACGACTTTGAAATCCATGGGTAATTTTTGGGGCTGGTTAGGCACCATTACTGGCATTATCGGTGGCTTGTTTGTGGCCCTTAACTTTGAATATTCAAAATTTGGCTACCTGTTTTTTATGGTCTCAGCCAGCAGCTGGATTATCCAGGGTGCCAAAAATAACGATCGCTCCCTGGTGCTATTAAACAGTGTGTTTGTCTTGGTTAATACACTGGGTATTTATCGTTGGTTTTTCTCTTGAATCGATTATTACTCGCCTCATTACTGCTAAGCCTAAGCACCTTGTTATTAGCGCAAGATGCGGCACCAACAACACCCAGTGATGTAAAAGCCAAGCAAATCCAAGACGCGGTTGAACAAATTGAGTTTGATATCTTGGATTTGGAGGTCAGCTATGAGATCGGTGTGGATGACTTTGTGGTGTCTGAACAGGTGGAATCGCTGGAGAACCAGCTACTTTATCAAGAGTATCGACTGGGCACACCACAAGACGAAGGCCCTAATTGGAGCGAATCTGAACAAATGATTCTAGATGCCAAAATTCAACTGGAAGAATTGCAAGATAAGATCAAACTCGAAGGCGATTGGGGCAAGGTGCGCTTTAGAGTGCAAGACTTTGGCGGCGAAGACCCTGGCGCCATGAA
>CAZMJI010000018.1:0-19056 GCA_964566765.1 uncultured Piscirickettsiaceae bacterium | reverse complement strand
CATAAAGCCAATCACTGAACCAAACAAAGCCAAATAGCCAATAGACCACAAAGCTTTTGGTGTAACAATCTCAGGCAGTTGTGCATGATCAGTAATCAGCCAGCTGATGAGAAACAGTGGTATGGAGACCAGCAGCGCGCCTGTGGTGGTGTGTAGTGCAGAAATATGAGCGTTGATTTGTTTGAGCTTAACTGCAATAAAAGCCTGAAATGCCATCGCCAATGTTAGGCTAATAAGACCAATATTCATACTCGGATCATAGCTAATCGAATGCTGGAAGATCACCAGTAGCCCCAAGATGCCTAGGATCAGCCCCAGGATTTTATGCCAGCGATAAAAGGCTTCGCTAAGCAGTAGATAGGCAAAAATTCCGGTGACAATCGGGGTCAGGCCAAACACCACTGAGATCATGCCCGAAGGAATGTATTGAGCGGCGAAGTACACCAAGCTCATGGTGACAAAGATGCCCAAGCCCGCATAAACATAGTGTTGATTGATCTTGGGTGAGAAAACCAATGACTCGCGCTTAACGCTTAAGATCGCCAAGCAGATCACCAGTCCCAATAGCATACGAGCAGCCACGCCAAAATTAAAACTGGCACCTAAGGTGGAAAACTGGATGGCCAGCGGTGTGGTTGACCAAATACCGACCACCAGTAAAAATGCCCAATAAAGACTCACGACTTCCTCTTACATAAAAAAAGCCACCGATTGGTGGCTTTTATCATAACACCTAAGTGTTATTATTCTTTATCAAGTAGTACCTTTCTTGATAGCTTGATGCGACCACGGTCAAGGCCAATCACCTTGACGTCGATCTCATCACCTTCTGATAGGTAATCTTCTACTTTCTCCACACGCTCATGAGCAATCTCAGAGATGTGTAGTAGACCATCTTGGTTTGGCAGAATGTTAACAAAGGCACCAAATTCAACAATCTTGGCCACTTTACCTGTATAAACCTTATCAACTTCAGGCACAGCAGTTACATCTTTAACCATCTGCACAGCCTTATCAAAGCTGTCTTGGTCATTGGCAAAAATATTGACATTGCCATCATCATCGACGTCAACGTTAGCACCTGAAGCAGAGATAATGCCCTTGATGGTCTCGCCGCCCTTACCAATTAGATCGCGAATCTTATCTTGTTTAATCTGTAGAACCGTAGTCTTCGGTGCATTCTTACCTGAGGTATTTGGTTCACAAATCACCTTGTTCATCTCGCCCAGAATGTGCAAGCGCGCATCCTTGGCTTGCTTAAGGGCAATGTCCATAATCTCACGGGTAATACCCTCGATCTTAATGTCCATCTGCAGGGCGTTAACACCACGTGAGGTACCAGCCACCTTAAAGTCCATGTCACCTAAGTGATCCTCATCACCCAGAATATCCGTTAGTACAGTGAAGCGCTCATCTTCTTTGACCAGACCCATGGCAATACCAGCCACTGGTGCTTTCATTGGCACACCAGCATCCATCAGTGAGAGTGACGAACCACAAACACTGGCCATTGATGATGAACCATTTGATTCGGTGATTTCAGACACCACACGTACCGTGTATGGGAACTCTTCAATCGAAGGTAGGCAAGCAGAGATACCACGACGAGCTAGACGACCATGGCCGATTTCACGGCGACCGGTACCACCCATACGACCTGTTTCACCAACCGAGTACGGTGGGAAGTTGTAGTGTAGTAGGAAGTAATCGTTTTGACGCTCAGAGGCCTCCAGTTTTTCAATCAGTTGGGCTTCACGCTTAGAGCCTAGTGTGGTAACCACCAAAGCCTGGGTCTCGCCACGGGTAAATAGGGCAGAGCCGTGGGTATTGGCCAGTACACCTGTTTCCACTTTAATGTCACGTACCGTTGTGGTGTCGCGACCGTCAATACGTGGCTGGTTCGACAAGATGCGCTCACGTACCGTAGATTTTTCCACTTTCTTGAAGTATTTGCTTACCTCGTCGGCTGGTGTGCCATCTTCTTCATCGCTGGCAAGCGCCTCAATAGCGGCGGCCTTAACTTCACCCACTTGGGCGTAGCGAGCCATCTTCTCTTTGATTTGGTAAGCCTCGTCAATTTGTGCACCAAATTGATTTTGAATGGTGCTGAGTAGCGTCTCGTTCACCTCAGGTGCACTCCAGTCCCACTGCTCAGTGCCCACTTCAGCGGCAAACTCAGCAATGTTATCAATCGCTACTTGGAATTGTTCATGTGCATACATCACCGCGCCTAGCATCACTTCTTCTGATAGCTCTGCCGCTTCAGACTCTACCATCAGTACCGCATCTGAGGTACCGGCAACCACCATGTCTAGGTCCGAAGTCGCTAGCTCAGAGTAAGTTGGGTTAAGTAAGTACTCACCATTGGCATAACCCACACGGGCGCCACCAATTGGACCATTAAATGGAATGCCTGAGATAGACAGCGCAGCCGACACACCCAGCATGGCGATAATGTCTGGATCTACGTTGTTGTTAGCAGAGATTACAGTGATGATCACCTGTACTTCGTTCATAAACCCATTTGGGAATAGTGGACGAATTGGACGATCGATCAGACGTGAAGTCAGGGTTTCTTTCTCAGTTGGACGCGCTTCACGCTTTAAAAAGCCGCCAGGGATTTTTCCGGCTGCATAAGTTTTCTCAATATAGTCTACTGACAGTGGGAAAAAGTCCTGACCCGGGCGCATTTCCTTAGAGCCAACCACGGTAACCAACACTTGCGTGTCGTCCATGCTGGCCAGTACGGCACCATGAGCCTGTCTGGCTACGCGACCTGTCTCTAGGGTGATAGTGTGTTTGCCAAGCGTAAAGCTCTTTGTAACGATATTCATGTCCATGAATAAACTCCTTATAAATAACAACAAAAGAAGTCTATGGCACTAACCCGTTAAGCTTTATTTGAAATACACAAAACATGCATTTTAGATAAAACTTATCAGTGATTTAGACCATAAAACTAAGTCTCATTATACCCAGAGGCGCTGCTTCTGCCCTCTAATATTCGGCCCTTATTTCAATCAAATTTTGGGCAAATAATTGTGCTGCTAATGCACTCGATTTGCCCGCATCAATCAGACGCGTGTTACACAGGTTATGCATGCTCTCTATGTCCTCAACAGGCATAAAGACCTCGCCATTGATAAAGCATTGACCTGATGCTAGGTAGGCGACTTTACAGCTTGGGTGCAGTTGGTATGTGGCTTGCGCATTAAATGACGCATCTTGATTGTCAAACTCAAAGGCTTGCAAGTGTTGTTGATCCAACATGTCTAATTTGGTCACCAGTTTGGCAAACTCTTGATCACTGATGGGCGCCATCTCTCGAGCCTGCTCAATAGCGCTATCGGGAATCAATCCTGGCGGGTTATCGGTAGACCATACAGGGTCTTGGTAATATTGCGCCTGAAGATCCTGTGGACACTGGTCACCAAAGAGCTCTAGGCCACTATAGGAACGATAGCCAAAGGATAGGGTGGTGCACTGATCATCTAGGCTCACGCCATGATGTGCGACTTTAGGTGGGATATACAAGACATCACCCGGTTCAACTTCAAAACTCATCTCTGCCTCGAAAGTTTGCATGATTCTGAGTGGCACATCCGCCAGTGTGTTATCCATCTCGCAGTGTTTGCTGGAGAGTTGCCAGCGACGTCGGCCACTGCCTTGCAAGAGAAACACATCGTAGTGGTCAAAATGTGGGCCAACACTACCACCTGTGGCGGCATAAGATATCATCACATCGTCAAAGCGCCAGCGCGGAATAAAGTCAAAGTGTTGGATGAGTTGGTAGATGTCATCATCGACACGATCCACACCTTGGATCAGTAAGGTCCAGTCTCGATCCGCCAAATTGGCAAAGCGTGCTTCGTCAAACGGTCCACTCTCTAGCGACCACTCATTACTGTCACTATTGCCCTGGATCAAACGTGATTCGATCTCATTGTCCAAGGAAAAACCCGCCAGCTCATCGGGCGAAATGGGAGAGCTGAATCCGGGTAAGGCTTGTTTAATCAGTAGTGGCTTCTTGCGCCAATAATGCGCCAGAAACTCTGCTTTAGACACCTCACCAAAATCAATTAGACACATTATTACAACGACATTTTTCTCTACTGGGTTATTATGATGTGAAACCAGAGGCGTAATTTTATTTTTTTTTAATATGTTTATTAGTACCTTAGATTTGTTTAAACGTGGCATTGGTCCATCGAGTTCGCATACGGTGGGACCGATGGTGGCTGCCTTGGCTTTTTTGGAGCAGGTTCGTGCTTATTGTCAGCAAAATCCTGATACCTCTGCTTATCTTGAGTGTGTGCTTAAAGGCTCCCTGGCTTATACGGGCCAAGGCCATGGCAGTGATAAAGCCTTAATACTCGGACTGCATGGTTATGCGCCGCAAGATCTGTCGAAGACAGATGTGGACGCACTATTAGCAGCGCTAAGTCAGCACGATCAACTGGATATTGAGGGTGCGCACGTGAGTTTTAAGCCTGCTGAGCATATTGTTTTTGACAAGGGCAAACCCTTGCCACAACATCCCAATGCCATGGTGTTTAATTTGTATGATCAGAGTGACACTTGTTTGATCACACAAACCTATTTCTCAGTCGGTGGTGGTTTTATTTGCACCTTAGAAGAGATTGAACAAATGACGGATGCTGAAGAAAGTGCGCCGCTTGATCAATGTCCTTATCCGTTTGATTCTGCCCAATCGATGCTGGAGATGGCAGACCAAGAGGGTCTGTCGATTGCACAAATGAAACGTGCCAATGAACTGTCTTGTCGTCAAGTAGAGAATTTGGATCAGGGTCTGCTGTTGATCTGGCAAAGCATGCAGCATTGTGTTGAAGCGGGACTCTCTAGTGAAGGTATTCTGCCAGGCGGTTTAGAGATTGCCAGACGTGCCAAGCAACTGCATCAACAGCTGCTTGATGAAGGTGATCAGGCCAATATTAACGATTGGCTATGTGCCTATGCCATGGCAGTTAATGAGGAAAATGCGGCCGGACATGCGGTGGTAACTGCACCAACTAATGGCGCTGCTGGGGTAATTCCTGCGGTGTTGTATTATATGAAACAACACCAAGGTCTCTCTAATGAGCAGATTCAAGCGTTTCTCTTAACCGCTGCTGCGATTGGCGGTTTGGTGAAGTATAAAAGCTCTATCTCAGGTGCCGAGGTCGGTTGTCAGGGTGAGGTTGGTGTGGCTTCGGCAATGGCAGCCGCAGGCCTGTGCGCTGTTAGAGGTGGCACGCCTGCACAAGTTGAAAATGCTGCTGAGATTGCCTTGGAGCACCATCTAGGGATGACCTGTGATCCGGTGCAAGGCCTGGTACAAGTGCCATGTATTGAGCGCAATGGCTTTGGTGCGATTAAGGCTTATACCGCTGCCTCGCTGGCGCTCAGAGGCGATGGTGAGCACTTTATGCCACTAGACAGTTGTATTGCCGCGATGAAGCAAACGGGCGAAGAAATGTCGAGTAAATTTAAAGAAACTTCCTTAGGTGGTTTGGCGGTGAGTTTTATTGATTGTTAGTTTTTTTTAAATTATTTATTTATTTTTCTAACAATTAAGGTTCAAAATGTACTATAATTGAGTTCGACAGAGGTAAGTTGTGGAGGACAAGTCATGACTGACAATAAGATCAACAATGGTTTTGAGCCTAAGGGTAGGGGGCTGACCAAGGTTGATATCTTATGGTTAGTGGCGCTACTGCTGATTTTCGGCAGTGTGCTATGGACTTGTGCTCCGAGCTAAACATTAGCTCAGTTCAAAATAATAAAAGCCGGTCTATGACCGGCTTTTGTTTTATTGATGGTAGTTCGGTGCCTCTTTGGTGATTGACACGTCGTGTACGTGCGACTCAATCATACCGGCATTGGTCACGCGTACAAAGGTAGCCTGCTTGCGCATCTTGTCTAGCGTCTCACAACCGGTGTAACCCATAGAAGAGCGTACACCACCCATCATCTGGTGAATGATAGGGCGAATTGAACCTTTGAATGGCACGCGACCTTCAATACCTTCTGGCACCAGCTTGTCAGCCTTAGAATCAGATTGGAAGTAGCGATCTGATGAACCATGTGCTTGATTCATGGCACCAATAGAGCCCATGCCACGATAAGATTTGTAGGCGCGACCTTGATACAGTTCTACCTCGCCCGGTGATTCTTCAGTACCAGCCAGCATCGAACCTAGCATCACACAATAAGCACCAGCTGCAAAAGCCTTGGCAATGTCACCTGAGTAGCGAATACCACCATCAGCAATCAGTGGCACACCCGTGCCGTCTAGGGCCTCAGCCACATCGGCAACAGCGCTGATTTGTGGTACACCGACACCGGCAACAATACGCGTGGTACAAATACTACCTGGACCAATGCCCACTTTAACGCAGTCAGCACCAGCCTTAACCAGATCTAGCGCCGCCGCACCGGTGGCGATATTACCAGCAATAATGCCTAGGTTAGGGTGCTTGGCCTTAGTCTTCTTCACACGATCTAGCACGCCTTGTGAATGACCATGTGCAGTATCGATTACAACCACATCCACACCAGCTTCAACCAGGGCGTCAATACGTTCACCGGTACCGCTTGCCACACCTACCGCAGCACCCACACGCAGGCGCTCCTGATCGTCTTTACAAGCATTCGGGAAATCGCTGGATTTTTGAATGTCACGGGCCGTGATCATGCCTTTTAAGGTGAAGTTATCTTCAGTAATCACCACACGCTCAATACGATGTTGTTGTAGCAGTGAACGCACTTGATCCATATCAGTGCCTTCACGCACAGTAATCAGTTTGTCTTGTGGGGTCATGACATTCTCAACCAACTCATCCAGACGTGTTTCAAACTTTAGGTCACGACCAGTGACCAGGCCAACAATCCTGTCACCTTCAACCACAGGCAAAGCCGAGATCTTGTTTTGCTGTTGCAGCTCAAATACTTCTTTAATGGTTGCCTTGGGCGAGGTGGTGATCGGCTGGCGAATAATGCCCGATTCAAAGCGTTTTACCTTACGCACTTCATTGGCTTGCTCTTCAACCGACATGTTTTTATGAATAATACCAATACCGCCTTCTTGCGCCATGGTAATGGCCAGTTTAGCCTCGGTAACCGTATCCATCGCCGCAGACAATACAGGCGTGTTCAAAGTGATGTTCTTGGTGAGTTGTGTTTGCAGACTAACCTCTTTAGGCATGGTGGTTGAGTGTGCAGGTACCAACAATACGTCATCAAAAGTTAACGCGGTTTTGAGTAATCTCATTTAATATCTCCTACGGTTGATAAAGTTAGGCACGATAAGGCCGATGATAAATCCAAAAAACAAGACAATGGCGCCGACCACAAACCAGTTTCTGGCGCTGGCATCTTTGTCGACACTTTGGTTGTTTTTAAGCAGTTGTATTTCAGATTTCAGTTGCAGCACTTGGGTGTTGAGCTTCTCGTTAGTATGCTCAAGTTTGAGTGCATCCTTATAAACCTGTTCTACGTGTTCTTTTTCGCTTTTTAGTTTAGAGCCTTGAATAGACAGCTTGGTGTTCTCATCACGCAGTTGACTCACTTGCGCCTCTAGCTGCTCGTTGCGCTCTTGTTGTTTGGTGACCAAGAGTTTGTTGGCACTATAAGATTGCGTGAGTTTTTCCAATCGTGCGCGAGCGGGCTCGTGATTGGATAGATAACGAGAAATGACCCAGCCTTTGAGCTTGCCCAGTTTAACTTGGGTCCAGCCATCTTCTGTGGTTTGAATGATGGATAACTGGGTACCTGAAGGTAGAGAGCGCAAGATGTTATCGCCAAAGGTTTTGTCTTCACGCATGGGGATATCAACTTGGTCGGTAATATAGACGTACGACTCGCCCCAAGCAAGCGAACTTGCTGTTAGTAGGGCCAGTAGTAGGTGTCTTAATTTCATTACAAATTCGATATCTTGTCTAGTTGTGCACTAAGCTCGCTAAGTTGCGCACTTGCAGCAGCCAATCTTTCCTTCTCGGTATTAACAATGGCCTCAGGCGCACCTGAAACAAACTTCTCATTGTTTAGTTTAGCTTCAAACTGTTGTTTTTGCTTCTCAAGTTTTTCAATCTCTTTGGTCAGACGGGCAATTTCTTGATCTTTATCGATCAGACCAGCCAGTGGGATTAGCACTTTCATATCACCAACCAAAGCCGTGGCTGACTCTTCAGCCTCTGCGCTCGCATCTAGCTTGGTAATTGATTCAATCCTAGCCAGTGTGTTAAGCACGCTTAAGTTTTGATCCAGATAGGTTTCATCGCTGACTGAGAAGTTTTGCACCAAACAAGGCAGTGGCTTAGATGGGGCAATGTTCATCTCACCGCGAATCTGACGCACGCCGAGAATAAAGCTTTGCAGCCAGGCCACTTCGTCTTGCGCTTCGCTAGATACCAGCGCGGCTTCCACTTGTGGGTAGGCTTGAGTCATCAGACTTTGGTTATTGCTACCGGTGATGCTTTGGCATTGCTCGTAGATCTCCTCAGTAATAAACGGAATGATAGGATGCAAAAGCGTCACAATCTCATCCAATACTTTAATTAAGGTGGCTTGCGTGCCGGCTTTGGTGGCCTCGTCTTGTAATAGTGGCTTAGAGAGTTCTAAGTACCAGTCGCAATAATCGTGCCAAACAAATTCATACAATTCTTGGCTCATTAGATCCAGGCGGTAATCTGATAGGTGCTTTTCAACCTTGGCCTTGGTGTCTTGTAAGCGTGATAAGATCCACTGATCAATGGTTGAAGTTGGGGCACTCACATCGATGCTTTGATCTTCAAGCTTCATGAGTACAAAGCGCGAAGCATTCCACAGCTTGTTACAGAAATTACGATAACCTTCAACACGCTTAAGGTCGAACTTAATGTCACGACCAAATGAGGCCAGTGCTGCAAAGGTAAAGCGCAATGCATCGGTACCAAAGGCATCAATACCTTCTGGGAATTCTTTTTGCGTTTGCTTTTTAATCTTCTCAGCTAAGGCGGGTTGCATCATGCCTTGGGTGCGTTTTTCCAGCAGCTCTTCTAGTGAGATGCCATCAATCAGATCGATTGGATCCAGTACATTGCCTTTGGACTTAGACATCTTCTGTCCTTGGCCATCACGAATCAGGCCGGTGATATAGATGTCTTTAAAGGGCACATCGTCCACAAACTTCAGGCCAAACATGATCATGCGCGCTACCCAGAAGAAGATGATGTCAAAACCGGTTACCAGTACGTCGGTTGGGTAGAAGCGTTTGAGTTCAGGGGTTTTCTCTGGCCAGCCTAGAGTTGAGAATGGCCATAGGGCAGAGGAGAACCAAGTGTCTAATACGTCGTTATCTTGAGTTAGTACGGCATCTGCACCGGCTTGTGCCTGCGCCTCCTCTAAGGAGTCGGCCACATAGATGTTGCCGTCTTGATCGTAGTAGGCTGGAATACGATGACCCCACCAAATTTGACGAGAGATACACCAGTCTTCGATGTTCTCCATCCAATTGTAATAAGTTTTAGACCAGTTCTCAGGCACAAAGCGAATGTCGCCATTTTTAACCGCGTCAATCGCCGGCTCAGCCAATGGGGCAATTTTGACAAACCACTGATCGGTTAGATAAGGCTCAATCACCGCATTGGTTCTGTCACCACGTGGCACCATCAGTTTGTGTGGCTCGATCTTCTCTAGCAGGCCTTGTGTTTCTAAATCTTTAACGATTTGCTGACGCGCCTCAAAGCGATCCATGCCAATGTAGTTGCTCTTAACCGCATCGTTAATCTTGGCGTCATCGGTTAGGATGTTAATCATCTCTAGGTCATGGCGCTTACCCATCTCGTAGTCATTAAAGTCGTGGGCTGGGGTAATCTTCACACAACCGGTACCAAATTCCCTATCCACATAATCATCGGCAATAATTGGAATTTGTCGATTGGTCAGTGGCAGGTCAATGGTTTGACCCACCAGGTGTTGATAGCGCTCATCCTCTGGGTGTACCGCCACCGCGGTATCGCCCAGCATGGTTTCAGGACGCGTGGTGGCCACCACCATGACCTCGTCACTACCCGTGATTGGGTAGCGCATATGCCATAGCGAGCCTTGCTCTTCGGTATTAATCACCTCTAGGTCTGAAACCGCGGTGTGCAGGACCGGGTCCCAGTTAACCAAGCGTTTACCACGATAAATTAAATCCTCTTCATACAGCTGGATAAACACACGCTTAACCGCGTTTGATAGGCCTTCGTCCATGGTAAAGCGCTCACGCTCCCAGTCTACTGAAGAACCCAGGCGACGCATCTGCGAGGTGATGGTGCCACCTGAATGCTCTTTCCATTCCCAAATCTTATCGGTAAAGGCCTCACGACCCAAGTCATGTCGAGTGACATCCTTAGCCGCCAATTGTCTCTCAACCACCATTTGTGTGGCAATACCGGCGTGATCCGTACCTGGTTGCCAAAGGGTTTGCTCACCACGACCACGATGGTAACGAGTGAGCACATCCATAATCGTATGCTGGAACGCGTGACCCATGTGTAGAGAGCCGGTGACATTAGGTGGTGGCAACATGATGCAATAGGCATCATTGGCATCCGCGTTGGCCTTAGAGGTGAATAGATTTTGATCTTCCCAAAGCGCTCGATATTTGGCTTCGATCTGTGCAGGATTGTAGGTTTTTTCCATCAACGTCAATTAGTGTGGATTAAACTGGGTAATTATACAATAGGCGCTATAATATTTGCTAGATTTAATCATGCAAAAACCCAATAAAAATGCCTGCTTCGGTGATTGATATTCCCCTGTTAAATTTGGGCTTGGCAGCACTGCCTTCTGTCTGGGTGATCTACATTCTGGCGAAGTGGTCGCTAGAGGCAAAAAACGCCACTTATGCCATTGCCAGAATGCTGGCACAGCTGCTGTTGGTTGGTTATGTGCTGAGTTATATTTTTGCCGCAGAAGGCTCGTGGATGGTGGTGAGTGTGCTCAGTGTGATGGTGCTGGCCTCTAGTTGGATTGCCTTGGGCGTGGTTAAAGGTCAGCGCCAATTGTTGTACCCAACCGCACTATTTGCCATTGCCATTGGTGGCGGGGTGATGTTTGCGATTGTAATCACTGGGGTATTACAAGTTGACCCTTGGTACACACCACAGTTCGCCATTCCCATTGCCGGTATGATTTTTGCCAATAGTATGAACAGTGTGTCGCTCGCGGCTGAGCGCCTACTGGTTGAGTTAGATAGAGGGCAGACTTATCTAAGCGCCAAAACCACCGCTTTTCAAACCTCGCTGATTCCAGTGATTAATTCCCTATTTGCTGTGGGTTTGGTGTCACTGCCTGGGATGATGACTGGACAGATTCTCTCGGGCGTCTCACCACTGGTGGCCTCACGTTATCAAATCATGGTGATGCTGATGATCTTCGCCTCAAGCGGCATTTCCACTTGGTTGTTTTTAACCCGCAGCAAAGGATTATTTACCCATGCAAAGCACTGACAATTACCAACAAATCTCCTGCGAAATGCACAGCACTTTGGAGTTGGCTATTATGCGCGCCCGTGGTTTAGAGGTGGTGATTGACGCCCAAACGCAAAAAATTTTACCGCTCGATATGACGACGCGAGAGGGGGCGGAATTTTTGCTCTTCCTGGATCAAAATAACACCAAGTGTGAAGTGCGAGCGGATAAAATTACGCTTGTTTAATAATTGGATGAAAACACCATGAGTGAGACCTGTATTTTTTGTAAATTAAGAGACGAAAGAGTACTGTTCGAGTGCGAGCACACGATTACGTTTTTAGACACTTATCCTGCCACCCCTGGACACGCCTTAGTGATTCCTAAGCGCCACTTTGCCACCTATTTTGAAGCCACAGAGGCAGAAATATTGGCCATTGGTCGAGCCATTCAAAAAGCCAAAGGTGTTCTGGATGAGGAGTTTTCGCCCGATGCCTATAACATTGGTATTAACAATGGTGAAGCCGCTGGTCAAAGCATTCCACACCTGCATGTACACATCATGCCCAGATATGTCGGTGATGTCGAGGATCCAAAGGGTGGTGTGCGTTGGATTCTAAACAATAGTGCCAATTATTGGAAAAATCGAGATGGCATGGAGCGTGTGACTGACTAATGCAAATCCAGCAATGTGACATCATCCTCAGCGCCAAACCCCGGGGCTTTCATTTGGTCACCAATGAAATCATCCAGCAGATTGCGTTTTTACCGCAAGCCAAGATAGGCCAGCTTAACTTGTTTATTCAGCACTCTAGCGCCTCCTTATCGATTAATGAGAATGCCGACCCAAGCGTGCGTAGTGATATGGAGGCCTTTTTTACTGAGCTCTGTGATCACAAACCTTATTACCAGCACACTTATGAAGGTGGTGATGATATGCCGGCACACATCAAGTCATCCATGATTGGCGCTAGTCTTAATATTCCGGTGACCCAAGGTCGATTGAATCTGGGTGTGTGGCAGGGTATTTACTTGAATGAGCATCGAGACCATGGTGGTGCGCGCCGTATTGTGGCCACGCTGATGTTCAGTGACGATTAGTCTTTCTGAAATAAAAAATAATTAAAACTTTGCGTCGAACCATTGGGATGTGGATGTTGCTCGTTAGCTGTTTTAAGCAGTTGAAAATCCTCACCTAATAGCGTGCTAATCTTAGCAACATCGTATTGCTCAATGTCTAACTCTGAGCACTGCATTGGACCATCCGGGGCAAAGGTGGCCAGCAGAAAATAGCCTTTAGGCTTCAGATGTTGCTTAAGCTTGTTTAGATAGAATTGTTGTTCATCAGGTTTGGTCAGAAAGTGAAACACAGCGCGATCATGCCATAAATCATAGCACTTCTCAGGCTCAAACTCTAAGACATTCAGATTGTAGAATATTGGTTGGTTAGGGTATTGAGCAAGCCGTGCTTTTAAGGTGTCTAGCGCACTGCTAGAAAGCTCTAATAGGGACAGGTCTTGATAGCCTTTTTCTAACAGTTCATCTGCTAAGATCGACACCCCACAACCCACATCAATGATGGCATCACTTGGCTTGCTAACTGCTACAATCCAGTCCAGTGACAGGGTGGCATGTGCCTGATGCCAGCTGACTTGATCGTGGTCTTTGGTTTGGTAAACCTGATCCCAGTGTTTAAATTTATCACTCATGGAGGTATTATAATACGAGGCATTATCGTTAAGAATAAATAGACCATGAGAATTCTACATACCATGCTACGCGTTGGCGACCTGGAGCGCTCTATTGCCTTTTATACCGAGGTTTTGGGTATGCAACTGCTAAGACAAAAAGACTATCCCAAGGGTGAGTTTACTTTGGCATTTTTAGGCTATGGTCCTGAATCAGAGCACACAGCATTGGAGTTAACTTACAACTGGGGTAAGACGCAGTATGAGATCGGCACTGGTTTTGGTCATTTAGCCATTAATGTGGCCGATGTGTATCAAGCGGTCGAGGCGGCTAAGGCCAAAGGTGCCGAAGTGATTCGAGAGGCTGGTCCAATGAATGCGGGTGAGACCATCGTGGCGTTTTTAAAAGACCCAGATGGCTATGAGATTGAACTGCTGAGTAAACAGTTCTAATCGTATTTTTTGCGTCCTGATAGGGCGTGAGCAATGGTGTTGATGTCGGCGTATTCCAATTCACCACCAATCGGTAGGCCGTGAGCAATGCGGGTAATCTCAATCTCAAAACGCTTGGCCAGGTTAGAGATATAGTGCGCCGTTACTTCGCCTTCTACCGTGGCGTTGGTGGCCAGAATAATCTCATTGACTGAGCCTTGTTCGAGTTTGTGCTCCAGTTCGTCTAAGCCCAATTCTTTGGCGCCAATGCCATCAATCGGCGACAAATAACCGCTTAAGACAAAATATTTACCGCTATAGATGCCACTTTGTTCAATCGCCAGAATATCAGCCGGTGTCTCCACAATGCACAACACTGAGCCGTCGCGAGCGCTGTTGGCGCAGATATCGCACAGATCTTTTTCACTTAAGGTTCGGCAAGACTGACAATGCCCCACATGCTCCATGGCGTCGAACAACGCTTTGGACAATTGCATGCCGCCTTCACGATTACGCTCGAGCAGATGATAAGCAAAACGCTGTGCGGTTTTGTTGCCCACACCAGGTAGTGCACAAAAGGCTTTAATCAGTTCTTCAATCATACTTTGACAGTGGTTAAAACGGCAAATTCATACCGCCTGGCAGACTCATACCGCCGGTGGCTGATTTCATTTTTTCACTAGAAGCGCTGGCGATTTGCCCAACTGCGTCATTTACAGCTGTTAGTACCAAGTCTTCCAGCATGTCTTGATCATCCAACACGCTCTCATCAATGTGAATTTCCGTGGCCTGGTGTTCACCATTCATGACCACCTCAACTGCACCACCAGCAGCCTTGCCAGTGACACTAAGCGCTTTAATTTCCGCTTGTGCTTTTTGCATATTTTCTTGCATTTGTTGGGCTTTTTTCATCATCCCCGCCATACCGCCTTTTAACATCGGTTAACCTCCTGTTTGTTGTTCGTGAATTGAGCGTACATCAACTTTGGCGTTGAGTGCGCGTTCTAATTGTTTCAAATTGGCATCTCCTAGAAATTTCTCTTGGATTGCTTGCTGTCTTTGTTGTTGTGCCTGAGTTTGTTTTTGCGCCAGTGTTTGCGCCTTTGGCACATCCAGGCGAATCTCTAGGCCAATATCGCCCAATGCCTCGCTAAGGGTTTTCTCAATACTTTGTTGGGCAAAATCACTCAGTAGATTGGCAAATTGTTGGTCCAGGGTGAGTACCAGTTGCTTGCCGTCAAATTGTTCGAATAGGGTGTTTTTAATCAACATAGAACCAGCGCCGGAAAAATTCAACTGCAGAATAAATGCCTCCCACTCACTTTGATCGTTAAGCGCGATACGCTGCTTAGCTGGCTCTGGCTCTGGCTCTGGTGTGGTTGTTGCTTCTTCTTCTGGTGTTTGTGTTGTGGCCTTAGTAGCGCTGCTATTAGGCGCGGGCTTAGGCTTGATTTTCAGCGTTTTTTTTTCCGCGCTAATGGCAACTTCACTGTGAAAGGCCAACATTCTTAGTAGCGTCATCTCAAAACCAATTTCTTCACTCGGTGCCAGTGGCATGTCCTTTAAGCCGTTGAGTGCCATTTGGTAAAAAATGTGTAGATCTTGATTGGAGATGGCTTCAGCCAGTGCCTGGACTTGTTCGTCCTCATCACCACCAGCAATTTGTTGCACCGAGAGACGGTGAAACAGTGAGGCCAGATCTTTTAGGGCACGAGTTAGATTTTCACCGCGATGAGACAATTCCTTAATGTGCTTAATCACCGCTTCAGCGTCTTGATTAAACAGATGAATCACCAGGGCGGCAATATCATTTTGATGCACCAAGCCCAGCATGGCTTTAATGTCATCACTACGGACTGCGCCATTGCCATAGGAAATCGACTGGTCTAGCAAGCTTAGCGCATCACGCATGGAACCATTACCAAAGGTGGCAATTTGACTCAGCGCCTCGTCTTCGTAATCCAGACCTTCAGTCTCCATGATGTATTTCAACTGCCCTAGGATTTCGTCGTGACTGAGTTTGTTCAGGGTGAACTGCAAACAGCGCGATAGCACGGTAATTGGTAGTTTTTGTGGATCGGTGGTAGCCAGTAAAAACTTCACATGTTCAGGTGGCTCTTCCAAGGTTTTAAGCAGCGCATTAAAGCTGCTTTTAGAGAGCATGTGCACCTCATCAATCAGGTAGATCTTATAGCGATTTTTGGTCGGCATATACTGCGCGTTTTCCAAAATATCGCGCATGTTATCAACGCCGGTATGCGAGGCGGCATCGAGTTCAATCAAGTCTACCGATTGACCTTGGTCAATTTCTAAACAAGTTGGGCATTGACCACAAGGTGTAGAGCTCACCCCTTGTTCGCAGTTAATGGATTTGGCAAAGATTCTAGCGATGGTGGTTTTACCCACACCGCGAGTACCTGTAAACAAAAAACCATGGTGTAGTGTGTTGTTATCCAGTGCGTTGATCAGCGTCTTTTTCGCATGGGTCTGACCCACCAGTTCCGCAAACGTATGCGGTCGGTATTTTCTGGCTAGAACTTGATAATGATCACTCATGATTTTGCTTTAATAAACAGTAGCGCCAAGAATAACAGCCAGCACACAAAAAAATTGTTACCGTTGCTTCCTTCCGGACCTGGCGGGGTTCACAACCATTTGTTGCAAGCGTACCCTTGGCACCAACAAAACATTTTACCGATATCTGCGTGTGGTTTGAAGAAATTGAGGCTTAATCATGAACCCCGTTATTTATCTGGCGTGTCGGCTGATTTGTCCTGATTGGCCAAGGCCAGACGCTCAGCGGTGCCAATGTCTTGCCACTGACCCTGGTAATGCTCCCCGGTGAGTTGTTGCTGCTCAATGGCAGACTTAAGCAGTGGGTACAGCGGCAGCTTCTCTGTGCTGTGTTGATGCGCTTGGAAAAAATCCGGATGATAGATACCAATGCCAGAGAAGGTTAGCGGATTGACGTCTTCGATAGTAATGGTATTTTCTGTTAGTGAGAAATCGCCTTGAGGATTATGTGCTGGATTATCCACCAGAACTAAGTGTGCCAACGAGCCTTGAGGTAGTGACAATTGTGATAGGTCATAGTCACAGATGACATCTGAATTAATCACAACAAAGGGCTCTTTGCCCAATAGGGGTAGGGCTTTGATAATGCCGCCAGCGGTCTCCAATGCGCCATCAGACTCATCGCTATAGTGAATTTGCACGCCAAATTCGGATCCATCACCCAGGTAGGTCTTAATGCATTCACTTAAATAGGCAACATTCACCACGATCTCTTTGATATCTGCGCGCTTACAAGCAGTCAACGCATACTCAATCAGTGCCACCCCTTGCACCTTGATCAGCGGCTTGGGTGTGTCTCGGGTTAGTGGCATCAAGCGTTCCCCACGACCAGCGGCAAGAATCATGGCAATCATAACAGCTCCAAGAGTATGCTGCACTCAGGGTATTTTTCAGCGGTTTCTAGCGCATAGCGTCTAACCAGTGGAATGTCATCCAGGTATTGGTGTTTGCCATCACGCATAGATAGGCGTTTAAAAATGCCCAATACCTTAAGGTGGCGTTGTAAGCCCATTAAGTCGAATTGTTTTTCAAATTGCGCCCAAGGGGTTTGCACATTGGCTTGTTGATAATAGTATCTTAGTAGCTGTTGTCTATCGGTATGAGAGAGTTCTAGATAAGCGTCTTTGAGTAGTGATACCAGGTCATAAGTATCGGCGCCAATCACCGCGTCTTGAAAATCAATCACCCCCAGCTCAGCCTCGGGTAGCAGCATTAAGTTACGCGAATGATAATCACGATGTACCAAGACCTGAGGGCTGGTTAGCGCATTATCAATCAGCAGGTCAAACAGTTGTTGTAGGGCGCGTGAGGTCTGCGCATCCAACGTCTTAGGTAGATACCAGTCAAGCAGTAGCGAGAGTTCGTCTTGTAAGCGTTTGGTGTCGTAGCTGGGAACCTTGGCCTGTTTAATTGCTTGTAAGTCAATCAGTGTATCAATGGCATGCTGATACAGTTCAAGATCTAGCTGCTGTTGCAGCTGTGCAAGCAGTGTGGTGTTGCCTAAATCTTCTAAGAGTAAAAATCCTTGTGTTAGGTTTTCAGCAACAATCTTGGGTGCGTGCACCTGGTGTGCAATCAGCAGCTTGGCAATATCAACAAAGGCTTGGCAATTTTCTTTGTCAGGCGGTGCGTCCATGGCAATAAAGCTGGCGTTATCACGTTCGATACGAAAATAGCGGCGAAAGCTGGCATCGTCACTGGCCTTAGAAATGACAAAATTGGCATCTGAGAAAAATGCCTCTAACCAATCTTCCAGCGCATCTAGACGAGTATCAAGCATGTTTGAGTTGCTGGTAGTGCCGATAGACCTGTTGCCAACAGCTGCCAACTTGGCCCTGGTTAATGGCTTGTCCATCAATTGTGGTAATGGGCATCACTTCTCGGGTGGAGCTGGAGATCCAAACTTCGTCAGCTGCCAACAGCTCTTTAAGAGAAAAACCGCACTCTTCAATGTTAATTTGACAGGCTTTGACGCTCTCTAGTACCAGATCTCGGGTGATACCGGACAAGATGTAGGGGCCTGTAGGATGGGTGAGTAGCACACCATCTTTAATGATAAAGACATTGGAGCTGGCACCTTCAGTCACACGATTTTCTCGATGTAGAATGACTTCCTCCACGCCAGCTGATCGAGCTTCTTGTGAGTACATCACATTGGCCAGCAGCGAGGTGGCTTTAATGTCACAGCGTTGCCAGCGCAAATCTGCTCGAGTGATGGCGGCAAAGCCTGTGGCTAAGGTTGCTTGGTCTCTGGGAGTAAGCTCATTGGATTCAATATAAACACTGGGCGTAAGCGCTCCTGCACTATGCGTACGCTTGCTGTCAATACCTCGGGTAATCTGCAGATAGACCGATTGATCGTTAAACGCACTATGTTGGGTCAAGCGTTCAATTAAAGCTTGCCACTGTTCGTTTGTGTAAGGATTGCGAATGCCAACCGCATCTAGGGATCTTTGTAGTCTGTCTAGGTGTGGATTGAGGCGAAAGACCTGGCGGTTGTAAACTGGAATGACTTCATAGACGCCATCACCAAACAAAAAGCCTCGATCCATGACTGAGATGTTGGCATCTGCTTTGTCAATGAATTCGCCATTCAGATAAACCATTAAAAGCCGACTTTATTCAGCATGCGTGAGAAAAAACCAGCTTCAGGCGCGTCTTCTAGGGCGACCAAAGGCACTCTATTAAGGGTTTTTCCCTCAAACTTGGTGCTTAAGTAGCCAATGTGCTCACCGGCTTTAATCGGTGCTGAAAGCGTTGAATTGAGTTCAATTACCTGCTGAGAAAGTTTGTATTGGCCACGTGCCAGGGTGATACTCTTAGCGCCTTGTGTGCCTACCAGTAGTTCGTCTTGTGTTGAGTTGTCAACCGCAATCTTTTTGCTGAACTTGTCAATGGTATGAGTCTCAAAGAATCTAAAACCATAG
>CAZMJI010000017.1:0-19221 GCA_964566765.1 uncultured Piscirickettsiaceae bacterium | reverse complement strand
GTAATAGCAACTTAAAGGAGGATCGACCTTTTAGGTTGATCTCTTTAAAGCTGTAGTAGCGCATGTTGCTCACCATCAGCATACCGGCACCCACCAAAACAACCCAAGCAAGACTCGGCAGATGGCCAACATACGGTTCCATCGATACCATCTCGTTGGTCCAAACCATACCAGCAATCAGTGCTGCTGCAGCCGGCGAAGGTAAGCCTTGGAAGTAGCGCTTATCTTGAGTGGCAATCTGGGTATTAAATCGAGCCAGACGTAGTGCGCCAGCAGCGGCATACACAAAGGCACCAAGCCAACCAATCTTACCCAGCGGCTCTAGTAAATAGTTGTACATCAATAGCGCTGGCGCCAGACCAAAAGACACCAAATCGGCCATTGAATCGTATTGTTCACCAAAGGCACTTTGGGTGTTGGTAAGACGCGCCACACGACCATCTAATCCATCCCATAACATGGCAATAAAGATCGCCACTGCGGCATCAGCATACTGACCCTTAATGGCGAGGATAATGGCAAAGAAACCGGCGAATAAGCCAAACGTGGTTAGGATGTTTGGCAGTAAGTAGACGCCTCTTTTCACTTTTTTTGTCATAGGCTAGATGTTAACATGCCCAGCAGAACTGGGCATGTTATTTGCTTGATTGTTGATTGGCTAAGGCTTAGTTCTTAGCGGTATCTACCAACTTGTTCTTAGCAATCCAAGGCATCATCGCACGTAGAGATTCACCCACCTGTTCGATTTGGTGCTCTCTTTGTACGTCACGACGTGCTGGTAGTGAACCAACGTTCTCAACGAACTCTTTGGCAAACGTACCGTCTTGAATTTCCGTTAGGATCTTCTTCATCTCAGCCTTGGTCTCAGCTGTGATGATGCGTGGACCACGAGTAACGTCGCCGTACTCAGCTGTGTTTGAGATTGAGTAACGCATGTTGGCAATACCACCTTCATACATTAGGTCAACGATTAGCTTTAATTCGTGCAAGCACTCAAAGTAAGCCATCTCTGGCTCGTAACCACCTTCAACCAAGGTTTCAAAACCTGCTTGAACCAGTGCCGTTGTACCACCACATAGTACCACTTGCTCACCAAATAGATCGGTTTCAGTCTCATCTTTAAAGGTTGTCTCTAGGATACCTGTGCGACCACCACCAATGGCTGATGCATAAGACAATGCTTTAGCTTTAGCAGCACCTGAAGCGTCTTGATAAACTGCGATTAGATCTGGAATACCGCCGCCCTTAGTGAATTCACTACGAACCGTATGACCTGGTGCTTTTGGTGCAATCATCACCACGTCTAGATCAGCTCTTGGCTGAATTTGACCAAAGTGAATGTTGAAACCGTGTGCAAAGGCTAGGGTTGCGCCCTGCTGTAGGTTTGGCTCGATTTGATCGGCGTAGATTTGACCTTGGAACTCATCCGGTGCTAGTACCATTACTAGGTCCGCCCAAGCTGTCGCGTCTTCAATTGACTTAACTGCCAGACCCGCATCGGCTGCTTTAGCCGCTGACGCTGAACCTTCTCTTAGACCCACACAGACGTCAACACCTGAATCTTTTAGGTTGTTCGCATGTGCATGACCTTGAGAGCCATAACCAATAATTGACACCTTCATGCCTTGGATGATGCTTAAGTCTGCATCTTTATCGTAATATCTGTTCATTTTTATCCTCTTTTGTTTAATCTAACAGTTAACGTTATTTATTCTTACGAACGCCAGTTACGCCCGTTCTAGAAACCTCGATAATTTTATCGGCATCAATCGCCGCTAAAAAATCATTAATTCGTTTAGCCTGGCCAGCAATCTCAACCGTGTAAACATCTTCACCGGCATCAAGCACCTTGCCTGCATATTCAGCCACTTGTTTTTCGATCTCCGCCTGGTTTGACGCATCCACATCAACCTTCACCAATGCCAGCTCACGTTCAATGTGATCGCTTGAGGTTAGGTCGGTCACCGTCACCACGTCAACCAACTTATTCAGTTGCTTAACGATCTGATCAATAATGGTGTCATTACCAATACTCACGATGGTCATACGTGACAAGGTTGGATCATTGGTTGGCGCCACAGTCAGTGATTCAATGTTGAAACCACGCGCTGAAAATAGACCTGATACGCGTGATAGCGCACCTGATTCGTTCTCTAGTCTTACAGAAATAATATGTCTCATAGCTATACCAGGTTTAGACCTTCATCATTGGTTGATTTCATCTCATCACGACCACCCAACAACATCTCGTTGTGGCCGGCACCTGATGGAATCATTGGGAATACGTTTTCCGTTGGGTCGGTCATAATGTCTAAGAACACCGTTCTGTCCTTCATGGCAAAGGCTTCTTGTAGTGCTGGCACCAAATCGGCTTCTTTTTCAACCAACATACCCACATGGCCATAGCTCTCCGCCAACTTCACGAAGTCTGGCAGTGCTTCCATGTAACTCATGGCATAACGCTTATCATAGAAAAACTCTTGCCATTGTCTCACCATACCTAGGTAGCGGTTATTTAGGTTAACCACCTTCACTGGTGTGGCATATTGCAACATGGTAGAGAACTCTTGCAGCATCATCTGAATACTACCTTCACCAGTCACACAGGCAACATCGGCATTCGGCATCGCCAGTTTTGCACCCATGGCTGCTGGTAGGCCAAAGCCCATAGTACCCAAACCGCCCGAGTTAATCCAACGACGTGGCTCATCGAAATGATAGTATTGCGCTGCCCACATCTGGTGCTGGCCCACGTCTGAGGTCACAATGGCGTCACCACCAGTCACTTCGTACAAGGCTTCAACCACGGTTTGTGGCTTAATCACGCCATCCACCTTTTGATAGCCCAGTGAATCAACTGCACGCCACTGATCAATGGTTGACCACCAAGCGTCAAGGCTTTGCAGGTTCTTATCTTTGATTGCGGCCATTAGATCGGTTAATACTGATCTCACCTCGCCCACTAGGGCAATATCCACGCCCACGTTCTTAGAAATAGAGGCTGGGTCGATATCAATGTGGATGATCTTGGCTCTTGGGCAAAATTTGTCAATATTGGCGGTCACACGATCATCAAATCGCGCACCCACGGCAATCACACAATCCGACTCATGCATGGCCATGTTGGCTTCATAAGTACCGTGCATGCCCAGCATACCAACCGACTGCTTGTCAGTGGCTGGATACGCACCTAGGCCCATTAGGGTTTGGGTAATTGGACAACCCAGCATGCGAGTGAATTCTCTAAGTTCATCTCTGGCGTTACCAATCACGGTACCACCGCCTGAATAAATAATTGGCTGTGTAGAGGCTGCAATCAAATTGGCTGCCTTGCTCACTTGATCGCCATCGGCTTCAGTGATTACTTGGTAAGAGCGCATCTCAACGGTTTCTGGATATTCAGGCTCTTCAATTTCCGCAATGGTCACATCCTTAGGAATGTCCACCAATACCGGACCTGGTCTACCCGTGGTAGCAATGTGGAAAGCCTTCTTAATGGTGTCGGCCACGTCATTAATGTCTTTTACCAAGAAATTATGCTTCACACATGAACGGGTAATACCCACAGTGTCTACTTCTTGGAAAGCATCATTACCGATCAGCGCTGATGGCACCTGACCTGAGATAATCACCATCGGAATAGAATCCATGTAAGCGGTGGCAATACCGGTTACCGCATTGGTTAAACCTGGACCTGAGGTTACCAGTACCACGCCCGGCTTACCGCTGGCTCTGGCATAACCATCTGCTGCGTGTGCTGCTGCCTGCTCATGGCGCACCAAGACATGGGTCATATCCGGTTTGAATTCTAAGGCATCATAGATGTGCAGAACCGCACCACCCGGATAGCCGAAAATATGCTCTACACCTTCTTTTTCAAGGGTGTTAACCAGTATTTGAGCGCCGTTTAATTTCATTTGAATGCTAGCGAGATTAAAAAACTTTCTGATTATACCTAAATCAAAACGCAAATATCCCTGATATTAAACGACTTTAGTCAGATTTTCACTAAGAAAAAAGTCAGCAAAATTAAAGGGTTTTTTGCCAGTCTTCAGAATAGAACTGAATGGGTGAATCTTCTTGATCGATGATCTCCATACTCCAGGTGTCTGGACGCTCCAAAATGGCTGAAAGTAATTGGTCGTTTAATAGGTGGCCGGTTTTATAGCCTTCATAATGACCAATGAGGTTGGCGCCTAATAGGTAAAGGTCGCCGACAATGTCTAGAATTTTATGCTTTACAAATTCATTGTGATAACGCATGCCATCTTCATTTAACACATCATCGTCACTCAGAGCAATGGCATTATCCATGCTTGCACCTAAGGCCAGATTTTGTCGTTGCATGGTTTCCACATCTTTCATATAACCAAAGGTTCTGGCGCGCGAGATTTCTTTTAAGTACGATTGCTCAGCAAAATCAATGCTTAACTGCTGACCCGACTCTTTCACTTTCTTGTGGTTGAAGTCAATCTCTAGCGAGACCTTAAAACCTGCATGTGGCGAGACTTGCGCCCATGAGTCGTTGTGCTCAACTTTCACGGTTTCGTTAATCACAAAGAACTTCTTGGCAGCGTCTTGTTCAACAATACCTGCAGATTGCACCAAGAAGATAAATGGTGCCGAAGAGCCATCCATAATCGGCACTTCAAACGAATCCAGCTCAACCAGTACATTGTCAATACCTAGTGCCGCCAAAGCACTCATTAGGTGCTCGACGGTTGACACCTTCACACCTTGGTTTTCTAGGCCGGTTGATAGCACCACCTCGTTGACAAAGGCGTTGTGTGCTCGTACCAGCTTGCCACCCACATCCATGCGTCTGAACACCACGCCATGATCTTCCTCTGCAGGTAGTAGCGTCATGTTAACCAGGTTGCCGCTATGAATGCCAATGCCTCTCGCTTTAACCGCTTTTTTAATTGTTCTTTGTTTGATCATAAATCAAATAATGACTTCAGTCCCCGTTTTAACCCGCCTTCTTCTTTGGCTACTTGGTCTTGCACCAGCTCATCAGTTTGAGCGCCATAGACGTAATTCAGCAACCCTAAAGCCGACATGTACGACAGATCGGTTGCAATACTTTCTTTAACGCTAATTTTATCAGTATTTATTTTGGCCAACTTTGTTCTTATTCTCAGTCCTTGAATAAATAACTTATCACAGGCCCGAATCTTGGCGCCGCCGCCACACAATACCACGCCAGCTCTGAGTGCACGATCCAGCTTTTTCTCTTTCAACGCTTCCTTAAAAGCATGAATAAGTTGTTGATAAGCACGTTCAATCACCCCGATCAGCGCATGCTGAGATAAGAATCGATCCTGTTCATCAGGCGCCTGGGTAAAGCGAATCAGCTTATCTTCAATACCGGGCTCTAGCATGGCATGGCCATATTCTAGCTTCAGTCGTTCTGCCTCTTGTAGACTGCATTCAAAGGCATCAGATATTGCCTGGGTAATGCTTTTAGCACCACCAATCAGCACCGAACTGTGGGTAATACCACCGCCGGTAAACACACTAAAGCTGCTCACCTGTGCACCAATGTCTAATAAACACACGCCGGCTTGTTTGTCCTCTTCCGACAAGCAAGCCTCGCTGGCTGCCACTGAATCGAGCACGGTTTTTCGCACTGCCAGCTCATTTTTCTCCATGGCTTGGTGTAGGTTGCTATAAGCCTTGGCGGAGACAATCTCAATGTGCACATTGGCACTTAAGAGTGTGGCCTGCATTTGCAGTGGCGAGACCACGGGTTGCGGATCGTCATCCAACAAGAAATGATTAACCGTGGTATTGAGTTTACGCTTGTTGGTAATGGTGGCAATGGCCGAGGCACTGTTAATGGCCGCTTCCATATCTGACTCAGTCACTGTGCCTGTTTGTGTTGGTGTCGATCGACTCTGATTAATGGTTTTCAGATGCGGATCAGAGAGATTGAGTGCGATTTCATCCACATAAGTATTACAAGATTTCTGCGCTTTATCCAACACGCTTTGCAAGGCCGGTACCAACTCAGCCGCATTCACCACATGGCCATTTTTCACCCCAGCAGAGGCGCCAGTCGCATGACCAAAGATGGCAATCTTATCTGCCTCTTTTTCTGCAATCAGCACCGATATTTTTTCACTGCCAATATCAACACTGGCAAAAATGTCTTCAACGTTCGCCATTAGCCTGTTGTTGTTCCTGGAAATCTAACCATTCGTATAATTGCGCCAAACCCACCACTTTGCCACTCAGTAAACGCCTAAAAATCTTGGCATTTGGTTGACCGTGATAAAGCCCCAGCAGGTGTCTTGTCATGGCCCGTGCTGGCACTGACTGCGCCATTTGCGCTTTCATATAATCAATAAATGCCCATAATACTTGTTCACGACTCAGCGGGTCTGTTTTTTGCTGATAAATCTTACTGTCCACCTCGGATAACAGATAAGGCTGATGATAAGCTGCCCTGCCCAGCATCACACTGTCGACTTGTTGCAAGTGTGTCTGCGCTGAGGCGATGTCCAGAATACCGCCATTAATACCGATGTTAAATTGTGGATACAAGGATTTGATCTGATACACCCAATCATAATTCAGTGGCGGCACACTGCGATTCTCTTTAGGGCTTAAGCCTTGCAACCAGGCCTTACGTGCATGAATAATAAAGGTGTCGCAACCTGCCCCAGACACGGTATCAATAAAATTAACCAATTCATCAAAGGTTTCCATGTCATCCACGCCAATACGTGACTTCACCGTCACTGGCACATCTACCACCGAGCCCATGGCATCCACACAAGCCGCTACGATCTCGGGTGTTTGCATCAGGCAAGCGCCAAAACGACCCGATTGCACTCTATCAGAGGGGCAGCCAACATTAATATTAATTTCGTCATAACCCCACGCATTGGCAACTTTAGCCGCCTGCGCCATACTGCTGGGATCACTACCACCTAATTGAATGGTTATTGGATGTTCCTCAGCTGAATAATCCAATAGACGCGACTTATCGCCATGCAGAATGGCTTGATCGGTAATCATCTCGGTATAGAGTTGCGCTTTGGCAGACAACAGACGATGGAAGTAACGACAATGTCTGTCGGTCCAATCCATCATCGGCGCAATGCTGAACTTATGCGGATAACTCATCAGTTAGCGTTTGAACAACATAATCCAGACTTTGCGCCACAATCTGTGAGCGTTCGCCTTGGAAATATTGGGTCTGGGTAAAACAGCGATCCTGAATGCAAAAACCAAAGCACACCATGCCCACGGGTTTCTCGGCACTGCCTCCACCCGGGCCAGCAATACCGCTAATGGCAACCGACACTTGTGCATCTGCATGCTCGATCACCCCTTGCGCCATCTCCAGCACCACCGCTTCACTCACCGCACCCTGAGTCTCCAGCGTTTGCTCACTAACGCCCAATAACTGCATTTTGGCGGCATTAGAATAGGTGATAAAGCCGCGATCAAAATAATTTGACGCACCGGCAATACTGGTGAGTCCCGCACTGAGATTGCCGCCAGTGCAAGATTCAGCCACCGCAATGCTTAAGCCTTGCTGGGTTAGTTGTTGAGCTAAGGTTTTAAAGCTAGCACTCATGTTAAGGCACTGTCCACAATTTCAAACATGTCTTTAGATAGATTCTCTTCTTGCATAATCAACGCCAATTGCTGTTGTTGCAACTCACCAAGCGCCGGGGTAAAGCGACGCCAGTGGTTGTAGGCTGACACCAAACGTGCACCAATTTGAGGATTGATTTTATTAAGTTTTAACACCACCTGGGTAAAAAATTCATAGCTTTGTTGCTGATGAAAGATCGCAGTATTGGCGGCAAAGCTGCCAATTACACTCCTTAGGCGATTGGGCGTATTAAACTCAAATAGCGGGTGCGTCATCAAGGTTTTGATCGTCTCTAAAGTTGCCAAAGGCGAGCTGGCTTGAGCGGCAAACCATTTGTCCATCACTTGGGTGTCCGCTTTAAACTGCTGATAAAACGACTCAATCACCGCATCACGATACTCATTCTCTCTACTTAATAAAGCCGTAAACGCCGCTAGGCGATCGGTCATACACTGAGCGCTGGCAAACTGCGTATAAGCCAATTCAACCTCACCTGTTCTGACCAAATAGCTTAAACAACAATTTTTCAAGGCTCGCTGACCCACCGCCTGCGCATTAAAGGCATAAGTCTGGTCTTGGCAACGCTGATATAACTGCTTAAAGCGCGCAGCAAAATGCTGCGCCAACTCATCCAATAGCACTTCACGTCGTTGGTGAATATCCAACACATCAATCACAGAGACTTCTTGATGCAAGGCCTTCTCACTCGGCAGGGTTAATAATTCTGCCAATAAGGCATCATCGTCAACATGCACCATGCAAAGCCCTAAAGCCTCAAACAATTGCGCTTTATCAATGCTATCTGGGTTTAGTATTGCATCCATATACAGCCTTTGCACATTATCCCAACGGCTAAAGCCATCTGCATCGTGAGCCAATAGTGCCATGCGATCAGCATGACCAATGTCACTGGTAAGCTTAATCGGTGCAGAGAATTCTCGCAGCCAGGAGGCGCTTGGCTTGGTACGAATATGATCAAATACGTAAGATTGCGTGCGCTGATTAACCACCAACACCCCCTCATCCAAGGATTGACCCGATGGATCTAATAAGGCATATTTAAGCGGGAATTCAAACACTTGATCACCCTGCTGTACAATGGTGGTTCTAAAGATTTGATGCTGCTCGTCATATTCGCTACTAATTGACACTTCTGGCGTACCCGGTGTTGAATACCAGGGCATAAAGGCGGAAAAATCCACCCCATTGGCATCTGCCATACTGGCAACAAAATCATCAATGGTGACCGCTTGCCCATCATGACGCTGAAAATACAGCCCCATGCCTTGTTGAAAACCTGACTCACCCAACAAGGTGTGAATCATGCGAATAATCTCAGCACCCTTCTCATACACGGTAAAGGTGTAGAAGTTGTTCATTTCAATATAGTGCTCAGGTCGCACTGGATGCGCCATGGGACCCGCATCTTCAGCAAATTGAAAAGTTCTTAGACGCTTTACATCCTCAATGCGCTTAATCGAACGCGAATGTAAATCGGCACTAAACTCCTGATCTCTAAAAACCGTGAGTCCTTCTTTAAGGCTTAACTGAAACCAGTCTCGACACGTGACTCGATTGCCGGTCCAGTTGTGAAAATACTCATGACCAATAATCGATTCAATGTTCATGAAATCCTGGTCGGTCGCGGTTTGGACATCGGCCAACACATAGGTTGAATTAAAAATATTCAGCCCCTTGTTCTCCATCGCACCCATGTTGAAATCATCAACCGCCACAATCATGTAGATGTCCAGATCGTAGGCCAGGCCAAAACGCTGTTCATCCCAGGCAAAGGCGCGCTTGAGTGAGTCCATGGCAAATTGAGTTTTATCAATGTTATGCTTTTCTACATAGATCTTTAATGCCACATCTCTACCAGAGGTGGTTCGATACCGATCCTCCAGCACCGCAAAGTCACCCGCCACCAGGGCAAATAAGTAGCACGGCTTAGGGCTGGGATCATGCCAGCTTGCTCGACCCTGTTCCTGCTGAATTAAATTGCCATTACTAAGTAATACCGGATAGCGATCGGCATCGGCCTGGATATGCGTGGTGAACACGCTCAGCACATCAGGTCGATCCAAGTAATAGGTAATTTGGCGAAAACCATGAGCCTCACATTGGGTGCAGAAATTACCACTGGACTGGTACAAGCCGTTTAGACTGGTGTTTTTTTGCGGGTAGATGCGCGTCGTAATCTCCAACTCAAACTCATCAGGTAAGTTACGCAGTTGCATGCCCTCTGCTAACAACTCATACTCAACCGCTTGCTGGTCTAAATAGATCGATACCAGTTCTAAATCCACCCCATTGAGTTGTAGTACTCGAGTATCGGTATCGACCTCAGGATTTTGATAGTACACCACCTTAGAGGTCACCAGGGTTTGCTCTTCACCCAATTCAAAGCTTAGCTCTGTGGTACGAATTAAATAATCACTCGGCTGATAATCTTTGCGATAAATCGCCTGAGGTTTGGCTAAATCGTTAATAAGACAACTCCCAACACCAATCGATAGACCACAAACGGCAGCATGCCCAATGTGTCTAACAATTTAATAAAAAACACCACAGTTAAATAGCTACTCAGCGCAGACACCACAAAACCCGCTAATAAAGCCATACTATTGACCGGTTCAACCTGTGCAAATAACTCAAACAACATGAGCATGGATGACAGCGCAATAACCGGAATCGCCAGCAAGAAGGCGAAACGTGTGGCACTTTGCTTAGACAGACCCAACAACAATCCAGCAGTAATGGTAATACCCGATCGAGAAGTGCCTGGAATCAAGGCCAAAGCCTGCATGCAACCAACAAATGCCATATCAATCGCACTTAACTGCTCTCTCACATGAGGCTTTCGATGATTTAGATAGGCCGCCAAACCCAAGAGCAAACCAAAACCTATGGTAGTCGCTGCGATCACTTCAATCGAGCGTAGCTGTGTTTCAATCTGAGTTTTAAATAGTAAGCCCACCAGACCCACCGGAATGGTAGCCAAGAGCACACCCCAGGCCAGCTTTGATTCACCCACGCTTTGACGCCTCACCAGGGAATGGTAAAGATCCAGCCATAATTGCTGCAACAAGCTTCGGTAATAAAACACAATGGCAAACAAGGTACCCAGATGCACCACCACATCAAACGCCAGGCCTTGATCTGGCCAATCACTTAACTTAGGCACCAAAATCAAATGGGCGGACGAGGAAATCGGTAGGAACTCACTCACCCCCTGAATCAATGCCAATACAATACTTTGCCAAATATCCATCATCTACAACGTATGTGCCAAATCCTGTTCTTTAAAACCACTGAGTGTTTGATTAATACCCTTGCCCAGTGCCAAGACCTTAAAACTTTCTCCCATGGCACTCGGCAGTACCAGATGTTTAATCTGCTGTGCTAAGGCGGTACGTCTATCCGCATCGATCTCGGAGAGTAAATACTGCTCAATCCCCAGAGAAATTAAAAACATAGCCTGCGTGGCATAACCCAATACTTCAAAACCAGACGCACCTGCGCGCTCGGCCACATCGGAGAAGTTAACCGAGGTGGTAATATCTTGCTTGCCAATATTGACAAAAGGATTGTCGCTGGCTTGATGACGATAATAGCATCTAAGGGTGCCTTCATGACGTTGTTCATGAAAGAACTCTTGGCGACCCATGCCATAATCAATCAGCAACACCAAGGCTTGCTTGCTCAATGCACCCAGTGAAGCAACCCAGGCCAAGGCTCTGGGATTGATCTCTGTGGTATAGCCGTCGATTGCCGCCTCAGGCAAGCCTGGGTGTGAGATTGGCTCACCGATTGTTCTCTCAACAAACGCCCCGTCTTGATAATCAACGCCCAGCTCAACAAAGCCATCAGCTTGATGGCGCAGGCGTTTGGCGGGTATGGCATCCAACACCTCGTTGGCAATAATCACCCCCTGAAAGTCTGTCGGCAGCTCGTCTAACCACTCAACGCGCTCGATTAGCTCAGGCAAGACTTGCTCGATGGTTTGACGCTGTCGTTGTCTCAACTCACCACTCAGCTCCAAAATATAGTACTTGCGTGGCAAAGCACCTAGACGCCCCAATTCAAATAAGATTTGCGCTGCCAACACCCCACTGCCAGCACCAAACTCCAAAATCGAATCCTGCTCACCTAAGACTTCTTGACACTGACGCGCCAAACAAAAACCAAATAAATCTGAGGTTTCAGGCGCGGTGATAAAGTCACCGGTTTCACCAAATTTTGGCAAGCCGGCACGATAATAGCCATACTGAGGATGATAAAGTGCCAAATCCATAAATTCATCAAAACCAATTGGGGCTTGATTTTGTATAATGACGTCTTTGATAATGGTTTCTAGGCTCACGAGCATCTATTTTATATGAAAACAGCACTGGTCACAGGTGGGGCACATCGAATTGGCAAGGCAATTTGCCAAACCCTGCACGCGCACGGTTTTCAGGTGATGATTCACTATCATCAATCGCAAGCGGCGGCACAAGCCTTGGCTGACGAATTAAATCAGCAGCGCAGTGATTCTGCCAGCATCATCCAAGGTGATCTTAGCGACGCGCAAACCCTACAGTCTTTGGCTGAGCAAATCGAACATCTGGATTTATTGGTCAATAACGCCTCAGCTTTTTATCCAACACCGATCAGCGACATCACGCAAGACGCCTATCAGCTGCTAATGGATACCAATTTGAGAGCGCCGCTGTTTTTATCAACCCACCTGGCTGAGCAACTCGCTCAAGCCCAGGGTTGTATCATCAACATTGTTGATATTCACAGCCAAAGGCCGCTGAAAGATTACCCACTGTATAGCATCTCTAAAGCGGCACTGGCCATGGCCACCAAAACCTTGGCCAAGGAGTTAGCGCCTAGCGTACGTGTTTGCGGGGTCTCGCCTGGCTCTATTCTGTGGCCTGAAAATGCCGCCGAACTCTCTGACGTCAACAAGCAAAAGATGCTGGATAAAATTGCCTTGAGAAAACAAGGCTGCGCTGAGGATATTGCCAACACAGTTTTGTTTCTATCTGCAGCTGACTACATCACTGGGGAAATTATCTCAGTCGATGGTGGTCGTACGCTAAATCAATAAAACCAAATTTCAAACACTTTTTGTGCTAAAATCGAGGGATCGGGCGTTTTATGAATCGCCAGATTGGAAAAAGAATTTTGATGACTCGTTTTTTGTTAGAAAAATAAACAAATCGAGTTAATATTTGGGCTAATTTTTGCCACATATAGAACGAAAACTTAACGATTTTGTTGTTAAACAAAACAGGCTGAAAGCCTTTGTTTTACAGGGGGATAACCACAATCAATGCGATTGATTAGTGACAATTTAATCCACAGCGCGCACGCAAGTGTCGGCTCTATATGTGCATCCATTGGTCCGCAACATACAGGACTTTACAATGAATCACATTCTTATCAATGCCACTCACAAAGAGGAAATCAGAGTTGGTATTGTCAAAAACAAAAAACTCACCGGTCTTAATATTGAAACCAGCCTTAATCGCAAGACTAAGGGCAATATTTATCTGGGCAAGGTTTCTCGCGTTGAGCAATCTCTAGAAGCTGCTTTTATTGACTATGGCAAAGAGCGTCAAGGCTTTCTACCGTTTAAAGAAGTAGCTGAAACGCTATCTAAAGGAGTTAAGCCAAAAGGCGACAAACTCACCATCTCTGATGTCTTAAAAGAGGGTCAAGAGATCATCGTTCAGGTAGAAAAAGAAGAGCGTGGCAATAAAGGCGCAGCACTAAGCACCTACATTAACTTGGCCGGTGCTTATATGATTCTAACGCCTAACAACGCCAAGAGTCATGGTATTTCTCGCCAGATCTCAGCCAGCGATCGTCAGTCGCTCAAAGACATTCTAAAAAACATTCAGTTAGCCGAGAATTCAGGCGTTATCATCCGCACAGCGGGCGCTGGCAAAAGCCTAGATGAGCTGCAATGGGAAGTGGATTATCTGACCGAGCTTTGGCAAGCGATTAACAGTGCTACCGAGAAAAAGAAAGCGCCATTTTTAATCTATCAAGAAAGCGATATTATCATCCGTACGTTGCGTGATTATCTGCGCGAGGATACCGATAGTGTGATTATTGACGAACTGGAGGCCTTCCAGAATGCCAAAGAGTTTGTTAGCTTTGTGCTGCCACACTACCTAGATCGTATTAAATTTTTCGATGTGTCTGAGCATTCTTTGTTTAACCACATGGGTGTTGAGAACCAGGTTCGCAGCGTCTTTAATCGTGAAGTATCTTTGCGTACTGGCGCCACCATCGTGTTTGATCAAACCGAAGCATTGACTGCGATTGATATTAACTCGGCACGTGCGACCAAAGGTTCAGATATTGAAGAAACCGCCTTTAATACCAACTTAGAAGCTGCCAAAGAGATTGCCATTCAGCTGCAGCTTCGAGACATCGGTGGTTTGGTGGTGATTGACTTTATTGATATGGCCACGGAAGAACATCGCAAGGCCATTGAAAAAGCCATGGAGAAAGCCACGGCTTCTGATCGTGCACGCATCCAGGTTGGCACCATTTCTCAATTTGGCCTACTGGAGATGTCCAGACAACGTCTGATGAATTCAGTCAGCGAGTCGGTTGAAAAAACTTGCCCATCTTGCCAGGGTCGTGGCACCACGCCAACCATTCCAACCCTAGCGCTTAATATCTTAAGACAGCTTGAAGATGGTTGTAACGCCTCTAAGCAAACGGCCAGATTAACCATTCAGTCTAGCGTTGAGGTGATTACCTATCTACTCAATGAAAAGCGTCATGATATCGCCAAATTAGAAGACAAGCATGGCATCAAGATCACCTTGATTCCAAACCCATACATGCAATTCCCGAACTTTAGCATTAACAAGCAAAAAGGCGAGAAGAAAACCCAACATAAGAGCTATCAGGGCATGTCAAAACCACAACAAAATGTGGCTGAGAATGGTCTGTCAGACATGGTTGAAGAAGCCGCGGTAGTTACCAATCGACCAAAAACCAAAGTGCCAGAGAAGCAACTTTCATTCTTTGAGAGATTAAAGCAGGCACTATTTGGCAAAAAGAAACCGTCTAAGAACGACAAGAAAAAGTCAGGTAACAATAATCGCAACCGTAATCGTAATCGCAACCGTAATCGCAACCGTCGTAAGAGCAGCGGCGGTAATGGCAACAATGGTGGCAACAACAATGCTGCGGCTAATAAGCAAGGTTCAAATAACAGAGGCAACAACAAACCTCAGGCCAAGCAAAAGCCAAGTAACAAACCTAAACAAGAAGTCGCTAAGCCTAAAGCAGAGGCAGCCAAACCTAAGCAGGAAGCACCTAAGCCTAAGCAAGAAGTAACCAAGCCAAAAGCAGAAACGCCCAAACCTAAGCAAGAGGCAGCTCAGCCAAAACCAGAGGCAGTTGAAAAAACAGCGGACAATGGATAAATACGCGGTTTTTGGCAACCCAATTGAGCACAGCTTATCACCGGCCATTCACGCCCAGTTTGCCCAGCAAACTGGGGTGGCGCTAAGCTACGATAAGCGTCTAGCGCCCATAGATGGCTTTGCCAAATCTGCCAAAGACTTTATCGCTGAAGGCGGCAAAGGTTTTAACATCACTGTACCCTTTAAGTTGGACGCATTTGAGCTGGCCACTGAACACACCGAACAGGCACAAAGTGCGGGCGCGGTTAACACCATCAAGGTTGATGGCGAACGCCTGATTGGCCACAACACCGATGGTGTTGGCCTGGTGAACGACTTGGTCAACAACTTAGGCCTTGATCTAGAAGGCAAGATTATTCTTATTCTAGGCGCTGGTGGTGCCACCCAAGGCATCTTATTACCCCTACTGGCGCAAAACCCACGTCGGGTGATGATTGCCAACCGCACAGCCAGCAAAGCTGAACAGCTCAAACATGACTTTGCCCAGTACGGCAAGACTTGTGGTTTTGGCCTGGAGAAAATCAAACACGATCCGGTGGATCTGATTATCAACGCCACCAGTGCTTCGCTGGACGGCAGTATGCCTGAGATTGCCTCGGGTTGTGCCAATGGTGCTGTTTGTTACGATCTGATGTACGGCAAACAAACACCATTTATTGAGTGGGCAAGTGAGCATCAAGCCGCACAAGTGGCTGATGGTTTGGGTATGTTGGTGGAACAGGCGGCAGCAGCGTTTGAATTTTGGACCGGCAAGCAGCCCGATACACAAAGCGTGATTCAGTCTTTAAGGGGCTAGGCGCTCAATTTGCCAAACATCCCCTGCTCGTTGATAACGAAACCGATCGTGTAGGCGATTTTCTCGACCTTGCCAAAACTCAATACTATGCGGCACCACGCGATAACCACCCCAGAAATCGGGTAGCGGCACTTCACCCTCACGAAACTTGGCTTTCATGCGCTCAAACTCGCCCAATAGTGCTGCTCTAGAGCTAATCGGCAGTGATTGAGCGGAAGCCCAGGCGCCCAATTGCGATTCTTTGGGACGGGTGGCAAAATACTTGACCGACTCTAGGGTGGAGAGTTTTTCAACTGCACCTGAGATTTTTACCTGTCGTTCCAAATCCAACCAAGGGAATAACAATGCAGCTTTGGGATTGTTATCAATCTGTTTGGACTTTTTGGAGCCGTAATTGGTAAAAAACACAAATCCCTTGTCATCAAACGATTTAAGCAGTACGGTTCTAATGCTCACCTCATCCTCATCGCTGGTCGCCAGGCTCATGGCATTAGGCAGGGTTAATTCCGCCTGTGTTGCTTGCTCAATCCACTGCTCAAATTGCACAAATGGACTGGCGTCCAATTCTTCTCTAGACAGGCCGCTTTTGGTAAATTCGCGCCTTAGGCTATTTAAATCAAGACTCATATCAGCCAAACGGCAAGAATTTATTCTGCTTAGCCTCGGTTAAGTGATGCGAAATCAGATATTTAATCGGCGGGAATTTATCAGCAAATTTGAGCACAAACTTACGCACTTGTTTAAGTACTGGCGCATCATTGGTAAACAGTGCTACCACGCCATTGGTGCCAAAGAACATCAAACGGGTTAAGTTGATGGTTTTCTTCTCGTACAGTTGCAGTAGTGCATCAGAACCAATATCCTGACCGTGCATTAAGGCCTCTTTAACCAATTGCGCCAAAATATCCTGCCCTCTTAAGCCCAGATTGAAACCATGGGCGGTCACTGGGTGCATACCCACGGAAGCGTCGCCAATCAAGGCAAAACGCTTGGCCACAAAGGTTTGTGCATGGGTGCCAATGAGTGGATAAGCATGACGCTCACCCGCTTGGGTCATTTGTCCTAACTCGCCTTTAAAGAAATCAGTCACAAACTGATTAAACGCTTCTTCACTCATGTCTAACATCTCTTTAGACTGATTGGTTTTAACCGTCAACACCACCGATGAGGCATTGCCCACCATTGGCAAGAGCGCAAAGGTTTTGCCATAATCAAAGCATTCTAAAGCAATGTGATTATGTGGCTTTTCGTGGGTCATCTTAGTCACGATCATCACTTTAGAGAAGTCCTTCATTAAGGTTGGAATACCAACTTTACGACGAATCTCTGAGAAGCGCGAGTCGGCTGCCACCACCAAGGCGGTTTCAATCACGCGACCATCAGCCAAAACCACTTGAGACTGGGCATCTGACTCAATCACGTCTTGCACACCACAATCGGTCACAATCTCAACATTCTCGGCTGTCGATACGCGCTCATATAAGGCTTGTCGAATGAGATAATTTGGCACTAGGTAACCCAATGCATCAATTTCAGCCTGGTCGGGCTTAAAGTTTAAAAGCGAAGGCGAATCACCATCAAACACCTTGGCTTCTTTTAACGGCGAGACCTGTTCAGCATCAATTAACTGCCACACGCCTAATTGTTTGAGAATTTTAACCGATAGGTGCGTGAGTGCGATCTCTCGACCATCCTCCTTTGGGTTGGCTGTATGCTCTAATGTGTTTTTTTCCACCACCAGCACACTGACATTGCTGTCCATCATCGAGGCTGCAAAACTAAGGCCCGCTGGACCTGCGCCAATCACTACAATATCGTATTTCATGCTTGTGTTAATTTGAGATAATGTCCGTATTATAGCAAACAGATTTACCCCTAATGGCCTACGTTATCATCCAATTCTCAGCAATTTTATTTTTATTGACACAGGTCAACGTTAATCAGCTAAACGCCGCTGCGATTGGTCTGATTTCACTCTCGATCATCATTGGTCTAACCGCATTGGTGCACATGCATCCTAAGAATCTCAATATTGTGCCTGAGCTAAAACCTCATCACCAGCTCATTACCCATGGCATCTATCGTTATATTCGCCATCCGATGTATACGTCGGTGATGCTGTTTTGCCTGGCTTTGGTGTTGAGTAACAACACCTGGCTAACTCAGCTGGTGATGCTAATTCTGCTGATAGATCTATGGTTTAAGTCTAAGCGCGAAGAGCAGTTGCTCAGCGAACGCTTCCCTCACTACCAGCAATACCGCGCCCGTACTGGTAGATTTTTACCGTTTCTCTAAAGTCTTTAATAAGGATTTGGCTTCCTGGTTACCCATCTTGGCCAGTTTTTTCAGCCAATAGCTGGCTTTTTTCTTGGAGCGCTGTACCCCATCACCTGAGAGGTAGAGCTTTGCTACTGCCAGCTGCGCCTCGGGATGGCCGCGTCTGGCAGCAGCAATGGTGAAGTTGTATGCCCTCTCTAGATTTTTCTGAACACCCAGACCTTCTCGATAATGTTTGGCCATTGGCAGATAGGCTGATATCTCACCTGCCTCTAGGGCCTCTCGATACAATTGGTGTGCACGTTTGTAGTCAGTCTCAGTACCCAGTCCATATTCGTACAAGTTAGCCAATTTCAGACTCAAGCTTTTGTCACCTTGTTGATAAGCTTTTAGATACGCATTAAAGGCTTCAATCGGGTTGGATTCTACCGCCAGTCCTTGCTCATAAAAAGTCGCTATTTTTTTATTGGCTGGCATATAACCATTCGCTAACGCCTTTTGGTACCAAGTAAAAGCGCGCCGGTAATCTTGATCCTTTTCATAAACCTTGGCCACCTCATATTGCGCTTCGCCATTGCCGTTGTCAGCCGCCCTTAGACGCCACTGGTGTGCTAATGCAGCGCTGGGTTTCACCCCGATCCCTTGTTCGTAGAGTTGTGCCAGGTTGTTTTGCGCATCCGCATGATCCTGCTCACTGGCGCGCTTCAGCCAGTGCACAGTCTGACCCAGGTCTCTAGCCACACCAATACCCAGATAATACATCGAGCCCAAATCATACTGAGATTTAGCATGGCCCAGTTCAGCAGCCTCTTGCAGATAGCGAAGCGCTGTTTGATCATTTTGCGCAACCCCTTGACCATTTAGATACAAAATAGCCAAGGCATTTTTAGCCCCTAAATGGCCGGCTTTTTCACTACGATCAAAGGCTTGGAAAGCTTTATCAAAATCTTGGACAACGCCCTCACCTTGATAATAAGCCTTACCTCTTTCATATAAAGAGCTGTTAGCCAACACACTAACACTGATCCACATCAAAGCCAATAATAAGAATCACATAGGCTTATTTCACAACAAATTAGTATTCATTTTATAAAAAA
>CAZMJI010000016.1:0-19351 GCA_964566765.1 uncultured Piscirickettsiaceae bacterium | reverse complement strand
AGTCTTCCAACTTCGCCACACCGTGCTTGGCCATGGTCTTTTTCATCATCCAAGTGACCAAAGTGTCCGCACCTGGAATGTTCCATAGAACATTTGGAATTTTAGGACCGAAATCGATATCTTGCAACCACTTAGGACCAAATGGCATCTTCATTGGCATTGAAGGGTTACCAATTGGTGTTACCTTAAGCTTAGAGGTGTCTTTTAGCAGTAGGTTTAGACCGTAGAAGGTAAAGAAGATAGTCACTTCTTTGTCCATGGCTACACCCGTTGAGGCAATGATGAATGGAGGAAAAGCCCAGTCAAAAGTACCTTTAGTGGCGATGATGGTCATCTTATTGTTATCTGACATAATTATTCTCCTCCTGTAAGAGTGTTAGGCGAACTAAACCTTTTCGATGGTGAATACGTACTTACCGCCGTCTTCAACCGTAGAGATTAGCTTGTTACCAGTTTGGTTACAAAACGCTTCGATATCTTTTACTGAACCTGCGTCAGTTGAAATTACGTCTAGGATCTTACCTGCATCCATCTTAGCAAGTGCCTTCTTAGTTTTTAGGATTGGAAGTGGGCAGTTTAAGCCTGATGCATCTAAAGTTTCGTCAGCCATGTGGGACTCCTTATATTATTATTTTGATTAAAAATACTGTCGCCTAAATTCATAGACAAGTTCGCCCATTTTAGTCGTCTAAGGGACAATAGTCAAATATAATGATTTTATGATAAAGTTATTTAGTTTGTTATTGCTGTCGATCCCACTGTACGCCACAGAGTTATTCGATCTTACACCCAGCGAAACCCTTAGCGAAAAGAAACAGGGCCATGAGTTTTTACAGATGTTATGGGACTCTAATTCCATTCTTTCTGAGGTGGAGTCTCAAGTGTATCTCAACCGCATTGGTCAAGAAATGGTGTCTTATGGGCAAAATACCCAGCGACATTTTGATTTTTTCTTGATTGATGATGACAGTCTTAACGCCTTTGCTGGGCCTTATGGGTATATTGGTATTCACTCGGGTTTGATTCTCTCCTCGGAGTCTGAAGCGGAGCTGGCTGGCGTATTGGCGCATGAGATTGCACACGTGACACAAAATCACTTGGTGCGCTTTAGCGAAAAGAATGACAAACAAGCTTACCTTACTTGGGCGGGTATGTTGGCTGCTGCCTTGGTTAACCATCCAGAAGCCTCGCAGGCCATTGCCACCTCGACCGTGGCAGGCGCCGCGCAACAAAGTATTAACTTTACCCGTGAGCATGAGTGGGAGGCAGATCGCGTGGGTACTGATATGCTTAAGCGCTCAGGTTACAATCCTAAAGGTTTGGCAGATTTCTTCGCCAAGTTGGAGAGTGATCCCAACGCCAAGGAATTTTTGCGCACCCACCCCTTGGGGGTAAACCGAATGGCCGATACGATTGCCCGTGTGGCTAGAGATAAGGGCGACCATCGTGCCGATTCATTTGATTATTTGGCACTGAAGATGCGCCTGTATTATCAAACCCATCATCGACTAAAGCACACAGACAATCCGGCGCTAAAGTTGTATGCGCAAGCCTACCGGGCCTTTGACCAACAACAGTATCAGCAGGCGCAAGCCAAAGTTGCAGCCTTATTGACACACAATCAGGATGCAGCCAGCTTAATTCTGGCTTCCAGAATTGCCGCCAAACTCAAGCAAACCGATCAAGCCATTGCGCATTTGCAAGCAGTCAGCTCGCCAGAGCTTAAGGTGTATTATTTGGCGCAGGCCTACCAGGAGGCTGGACAATACCAGCAAGGCATTCAGCCACTCAGGCGTTTTTTGCGCCAGCAGCGTGGCACGTATCAAAGTAATAAACTGCTGTCAGAGCTCTATGTGGCGGCTGGCCACCTGGATCGAGCGCATATCTACCAAGCCCAAGCCTTGGTGATTCAGGGGCGCCTGCAGCAGGCCATTGATCAATATCAGCGAGCCAAAATCCTCACCAATTCCCAGGATAGGTTTGATGTGTTAGAGGTTAAGATCGAGCAACTACAAAAGCAGATCGATCTATACAAAGAGCTGGATTAACCGATTAAGCACCAACGACTTGAACGCCGTTTTCTGTACCTAATAGTAAAACATTGGCGCCACGATTGGCAAACAAACCATTGGTCACTACACCAACGATTGAATTAAGCTCGTTTTCCATGGCCTTAGGATCGGTAATGCTCAGACCTTCGACATCCAGAATAAGATTGCCATTATCAGTGACAAAGCCCTCGCGCAGCTTCGGTGTGCCACCAATGCGATCGATAATTTGACGTTTGACATAATTGGCCGACATCGGGATTACTTCAACCGGTAGTGGGAATTGACCCATGGTGTCAACCAGCTTTGACTCATCAGCAATACAAACGAATTGCTCAGCCACCGCGGCAACAATTTTTTCACGCGTTAGCGCACCGCCACCACCTTTGATCAGATTAAGCCCATGGTCGGACTCATCGGCGCCATCAATATAAACCGAAATGGCATCAACGTCGTTAAGGTCAAACACCTTAATGCCATGACCCTCAAGGCGTTCTTGAGTAGCAACTGATGAAGCCACGGCGCCTGGAATATCGTCTTTCATTGAGGCCAGTGCATCAATGAAAAAATTTGCTGTGGAGCCAGTACCGACGCCTATAATAGTACCCTTGACAACATACTTAAGTGCCTCTTGGGCAACGGCTTGTTTCATTTCATCTTGTGTCATACTCTACTCCTTCATTACTAATTATTTGTCCGAATTATACACTATGAAAAAAATCATTCTTGCCAGCAACAATCAGGGAAAGATCCGCGAGTTTAACGCCATGTTGGATGGCCTCTACGAAGTGGTTTCTATGCAGGATGCGCAAGTTGAGGAAGTGCCAGAAACCGGCCTAACCTTTGTCGAAAATGCGCTGATCAAGGCGCGTAATGCTGCCGCTCAATCAGGCCTGCCAGCCTTGGCTGATGACTCGGGCATTGTGGTCGATGCTTTAGATGGCGCACCCGGTATTTATTCAGCCCGCTATGCTGGTACGCATGGTGACGATCAGGCCAATACGCAAAAACTCTTAAGCGAGATGGCGCAGGTACCTGATGGCCAAAGGTCGGCACGTTTTTGGTGTGCGATTGTGTTTGTCCGACATGCTGACGACCCAACGCCAATCATTGTGCAAAAAGGCTGGGAGGGTGAGATTTTAAGAGAGACAGTGGGTGATAATGGTTTTGGCTATGACCCAATCTTCTATGTGCCAACTCATGGTTGCGCCTCAGCCGAGCTTGCACCCGAGGTGAAAAATACGTTGTCACACCGCGCCCTGGCACTACAAGCTTTGCTGGATGAGCTCAAAGCTTAGGTATTTTGCTTAAACTACCACCCTTATCGCTTTATATTCACTACCCTTGGTGTGTTAAGAAGTGCCCGTATTGCGATTTTAACTCGCATCAGGCAGAGGACGATCAAGGCTATGTTGAGGCTTTGCTGAGTGACCTAGAACAAGATCGTAGGCATATTCAGGGTCGCGCCATTGAGTCAATTTTTATCGGTGGCGGCACCCCATCTTTGCTGTCTGTACCATCCTTGGAAAAGCTCCTACTAGGTCTGGAGGATAAGCTTGATTTTTCCCCCAATATGGAGGTCACACTAGAGGCCAATCCAGGCACCTTTGAACAAGCAAAATTTCGAGAGTTTAAAACCTTGGGTGTCAATCGCCTCTCACTTGGCGTGCAGTCGTTTAATGATCAACACTTAAAGGCCTTGGGACGTATTCACAGTGCCAGTGAGGCGCTGACTGCTAGCGAGACGGCATTGTCCATCTTTGATAATGTGAACTTGGATTTAATGTATGGCTTACCTGGTCAGAGTCTGACGCAGTGCCTAACTGATGTGCATCAAGCACTGGAGTTGAGTCCGCAGCATGTATCGTTTTATCAGCTCACCTTGGAGCCCAATACCTATTTTGCCAAATATCCGCCAGCACTACCTGAGACGAATAAAGTTTGGCAAATGGGTGAACAGGGGGCGAACTTACTCGAGGCGTCAGGGTTATCACGCTATGAGGTATCGGCCTATGGCCAGGCCGCAAAACACAATCTCAATTATTGGCATTTTGGCGACTACTTGGGCTTGGGCGCAGGCGCGCATGGCAAGATTACCGATATCAAATCCAATCAAATTATCCGAACTTTAAAGCCTAAATCACCGAGTCAATATCTGTCAAACAATACAGCCAAAGTTCACGAGATTGAGAACTTAGCGTTTGACTTTATGCTCAATGCCTTGAGGCTTAAGGCGGGTTTCGATATCTCACTATTTAGCCAGAGAACGGGACTGGCGCTCTCTAGTATTGAGGCGCAACTGACTAAAGCGCAAGACCTGGGTCTGATTGAACAGAATCAAGACTGGATTCGTCCCAGCGCTCAGGGTTATAATTTCCTTAACGATTTACAGGAGTTATTTTTATGAGGTGGGTTATTCTATTGGGATTGGGCGCATTACTCTCAGGCTGTTTTGGCACTGATAAAACTGACAGTGTTGCTTTGGGTGAAGCCACCTTTGCCCAGTATTGCGTGAGTTGTCATGGCGAAGCAGCACAAGGCTTAACGCAAGACTGGAAGCAACGCTTGCCGAATGGTAAATTCCCAGCACCGCCACTCAATGGCAGTGCGCATGCCTGGCACCATTCGCCCAAGACCTTGTTGCGCACCATTGATGAAGGCGGGGTGAAGTTGGGTGGCTGGATGCCGGGCTTTAAAGATCAGCTGAGCGAGCGTGAAAAACAGGCTTTGATTGATTATATTTACAGTCTGTGGCCAGAATCCATTCAACAGCGATACGATAAGCAATTTAAGTAGGGTTTATATTGGTAAAATACCCAGCAAATTTAAGCGGATATCTAACAAACCATCATGAGCGAATCATCTCACAATATTGCCAACGTTTTAACCGAAGCGTTGCCGTATATTCAAGCATTCCAAGGCAAGACCATTGTCATTAAGTATGGCGGCAACGCCATGGTTGACGAGGAGCTAAAATCAAGCTTTGCGCGCGACATCGTGTTGATGAAATCGGTTGGCATGAACCCTATTGTGGTGCATGGCGGCGGCCCTCAGATTGGTAAAACCTTAGAGAAGATCGGCAAAGAGAGCGAATTTGTTGGCGGCATGCGTGTCACTGATAGTGAGACCATGGATGTGGTTGAGATGGTGCTGGGTGGTTTGGTTAACAAAGAAATCGTCAACCTAATTCATCAACATGGCGGACACTCAATCGGCCTAACCGGTAAAGACGGTAGCCTGATTTCAGCCAAAAAATTAAAGCATGATATTGAACTGACTTCTGAGATTATCGATCTGGGTCATGTGGGTGAAGTGGACACCATTGATGCGTCGGTGATTGAGTTGTTATTAAAAGGTGACTTTATTCCGGTGATTGCCCCGATTGGTGTGGGCAAGGATGGTTTCTCTTACAACATTAACGCTGATTTGGTGGCTGGCTCGATTGCCGAGGCGCTGGATGCGGAAAAACTGATTCTACTGACCAATACCCAGGGCTTGCTGGACGCTGAAGGATCTCTACTAACTGGACTGGACGCCACCACGGTGGGCGAGTTGATTGAGGACGGTACCATTCACGGCGGCATGCTGCCAAAGATTGGCTGCGCTTTGTCAGCGGTTAAATCGGGTGTGAAGTCTGCCCATATTATTGACGGCCGTGTACCGCACGCGGTACTACTTGAAGTATTTACCGACAGCGGTGTCGGCACATTGATTACTTGCGATGACGACTAAAACTCATAGAGACAGCATTAAGGTTTGCGACTGCCAAATTCTGGCGCATTATCAATTCGAGGGTGACCAATATATCTTGACCCTAAGTTCAAAAACCATTGCCGAGGAAACCAAGCCCGGCCAATTTGTGCATGTGACGGTATCAGATGCTTTGCCACTGCGTCGACCAATTTCGATTATGTCGGTTGACACCGAGAATGAAACCTTTGATTTGTTGTATAAAGTCGTGGGTGAGGGCACGCGTCAATTGTCTGAGCGCAAGATTGGCGAAACTTTGTCAGTTTTAGGTCCGATTGGTAATGGCTTTAGCTTAACCGAGCGTAAGCGACCCCTATTGATTGGTGGTGGTGTGGGCATGCCGCCGATGATCTCGATTGCACAAGTGGCCCAGGGTACGGATTATCAACCGTTTGCCATCTTAGGTTCAGAAGTGCCATTTCCATTTACTGAGAAACCAGCCGACAATGGACAAAACTATGGTGGTGCAACCCACACCATGCCACTACTAGAGGATTGGGGTATCGAGACACGCCTAGCCAGTTTGCAAAACTACGAAGGTGTGTATCAAGGTTATGTCACGGATTTGGCCAAGGTCTATCTTGACGGTCTGTCGGCTGAAGAGTTGGCCGAGGTTGAGGTGTATTCTTGTGGACCACATCCGATGTTAGAAGCGGTGGCCAAGCTGGCCAAAGCCTATGACCTGCCTTGCCAAGTCTCATTAGAAGAGCATATGGCCTGCGCCGTTGGCGGTTGTGCCGGTTGTGTGGTTGAGGTGAGAACCAGTGAAGGTCCAGCGATGAAGCGTGTTTGTGTGGATGGACCGATCTTTGATGCAGCCTCGGTATTTTGATCTGCGACAACCTAAGGCGCGTTAATACGCGCATTCAAGCCCTAGATACCGATAACCGCGTCACTTTGATTGCGGTCAGCAAAACCAAGCCAGCCAGTGACCTGCAACAAGCCATTGATTGTGGACAGCGCCATTTTGGCGAAAACTATTTACAAGAAGCCCTAGAAAAAATCGACACCCTTCAGGGTCAAAATCTGATCTGGCACTTTATTGGCCCAATTCAATCGAATAAAACCGCCAGCATTGCCGAGCATTTTGACTGGGTGCACAGTGTTGATCGGCTCAAGATTGCCAAGCGCCTGAACGACCAGCGCCCTCATGAGTTAGGCGTGTTAAATGTGCTACTGCAAATCAATATCGACAATGAGCCCAGTAAATCAGGTGTATTGCCTGAACAAGTGCCAGAGATGGTGGTGGCTTTTTCAGCCTTGGAGCGCTTAAACTTACGAGGCTTTATGTGTATTCCCAAGCCGGGCCAAGCCGATCAAAGCTTTGAGAAGATGGCGACCATTGCCAATGATTATCCTCAGCTAGACACCTTGTCGATGGGCATGAGTGGCGACTTGGAGTCGGCCATTGCCCATGGCGCTACCTTTGTTAGAATTGGTACCGATATCTTCGGTGCACGCAACTATCAGGCTTAAGGCGCATCTTTGATAAATCGGGTATGATGCTTGCTCATGAGCATTCGATTTTTAATTACCGGTGGCACCATTGACAAAGTCTATCAAGAGTTAGATGGTTCGCTGGGCTTTGAACAGACACATCTGGTGGAGATGCTCAATCGCGGTCGCTGTATGGCTGACACCCTCTCTGAGGTACTCTATTTAAAAGACTCACTGGAGATGGATGAGGCTGATCGTGAATTGATTCTGTCTAAGTGTCAGTCTTGTGACGAGTCACAGATTGTCATCAGTCATGGTACCGATACCATGGTAGAAACTGCCCAGTATTTGGCCAAGCATGTGACGGACAAAACCATTGTGCTATTTGGCGCGATGATTCCTTATGTGATCGACAATTCAGATGCCTTATTTAATTTAGGCGTGGCGCTGGGTGCGGTGCAGTCTCAAGCACCTGGCGTGTATGTGGCCATGAACGGCCGAATCTTTGATTGTGCGAGCGTGCAAAAAAACAAAGCGCTAGGCATCTTTGAGAATACCTAGCGCTTGGTTGAGTGCGGGGTAAGACTTAAGTCTTACTTGCTCATGTGCTCGATGGCTGCTTTTAGCTCATCATCTGAACAATCCATGCAAGTACCTTTTGGTGGCATGGCACCTTTACCTGAGATGGCAACTTTAACCAAACTGTCTAGGCCTTGCTTAAGTCTTGGTGCCCAATCGCTGGCACTGCCCATCTTTGGTGCGCCCAGCACGCCAACCGCGTGACAACTGGCACAAGAGGCGGTATAAACCTGCTCACCGCTACGTGCTGATTTGGCTGCTGCTACCGGTGCTGCTGCTACTGCGTTTACATCGATATCACCCTCTAGGTAAACTTGACCCACTGGCTGGATACGCTGTTCTAGAGTTGAGGTGTCGGCAACTTTGACCGCAACCATGCTGTCAAAGAATTTGTAGTCCGCCATAATAAGTGCAAAGGCGCCGATGATATAAAGCAATGAATTTTTAAAGTACATAGTTTAAGTCCCTATTGGTAAGTCAAAATCAAGATATAACGGCTATCTAACCAGTTATAATCGTCTACAGCTTTACATCCATTAGCAAACCCTAGTGATGTAAAGACATAATAAATGCCGGACATTATACCTAAATGATCAATAAAACACTATCTCATGGTGTGAAAATAATCAAAATTAGCACCTGGCTGAGCGCTGCTGTGGCCCTGGTTTTGGTTCTGATCATTGGCTTTTTATCGCTTTTCCCAGCACTGCTTAAATCCCCCATTGAACAACGCCTGTCTGAGGTTTCACAGACACAAATCACCATTGGTCGTTTGGGCTTTGGCTTAGAAGGGTTGGGCATGGTATTTAATATACGAGACACGCAAATTGTCGATCCACAGACACAGCACAGATTGGCCAGTGTCGATCATGTGCAGTTCGAGGTGGATTGGTTGACCTTATTTGACGATATTTACCGTCCTAGTGATATCAGCATTGGCCAGCTGGATTTGTATCTTAATCAAGCTACATCGACTGACAAACCCGCCTCGGATTTGCCCGTGCTTAAGGTTGACGATCATCAACAACTGCTTGGCTTTTTTCACAGTCTGAGTGTTGACAAAACGCGCTTGCATTGGCCCAATCGAGTGCTTGAGCTGGGTAGTGTTAAGCTGGAGAGAGACCAGGATCAATTGATTTTAAAACTCTCTGATCAGGCCATTGGCGCCCAACACTTTAGCGCCACCTCAACTTTGTCCATGACCCAAGCAGGACAAACAGGCATCTTAAGCATGCCAATGCGATTAGATGGTAAGCAATTTGCACTGATGGCCAATGCCTCGCTGAAGACGCTTAATCAGGATCAGCACTTGGTGTTGGAGGCTTATCTACCAAGCATAGCAGCTACCCAGGCGGGCGATTATTTAGGCGCTGGTCTACTGGATCAAAAGCTCAGTGCCTGGCTGCAGCGAGCTTTCCAGGCAGGCGAGATTGCCAACCTAAGCTTAACGCTTGACAAAAATCTCAGTCAGAACACACCAATGCAGCTGCAGCTGCGTGCAGATTTGGTCGATATGCAGTTGCAATTTAACTCGCGTTGGCAGGCACTGACAGCATTAGATGCACAGCTACTAATTGAGGATGATCAACTGCTGATCAGCATTGATAACACGCAGTTGGCCAACTTGGATTTGCAAGACTTTAAAGTTGGCATTCCCAATCTGTCGCGCCCAGGGTTGCAGGTTGAGGTGTCGGGCCCGCTAACAGCCCAAAGTCAGCAGTTAACCGAGTTTTTAAAGGTGGCGCCACTGGGCGAGACCGTGGATGAGGTTTTGGCACAATTTGAGCTCACAGGCCAGGCCCGTGGCCAGGTTGATTTGGTGATTCCACTGGATCAGCGTGAGGCACAAATTGACGTCGATTTAACGCTGACTGACAATCGACTCAGCACCTTAGAGGGCAAGGTTGTGGTGGAAGACTATAACAGCAGTTTGAGTTATCACCATCATCAAATTCTGGGTCAGGGCTCGGGCCACATTCGCGGGCAAGCGTATGACATTCTTATCAATCCATCTAATCGTCATGATGATGTCGACTCTCGTTTCGCCGTTGAACTGGTTCGCGATGATGTTGAACTTTATATCACTCAACGAGAAGATCGACACTGGCGCGCGCGGATTGAGTCTGGCTCGGTCAAAGGCAATGTTGAATACCTACCCAATCATGACGGCTACCCAACGGTTAGGCTACTGGGTTTTCAAGTAGAAGAGGGTCAGTCTAAGCAGCAGACTTGGCAGTTCACACCTGAGGACTTTCCCGATATGCACTTAGAGGTGAAATCCTTATTTGTGGATGAGGTGCAACTGCCAGACTTCTCGGCCACCTTGCAAAGTAAAGACAAGCTACTGTCCATTAGCCATCTGCAGTTTGATGGCGTTGGTGTTGGTCAACAACAGCTGGACTTTAACGGGGTTTGGGTTGATGGCAGAACCAGGCTCTATAGCCAGGCCAGCGGCGACTCGCTGAGCGAGTTTCTCAACACGTTAAAGGTGAAAGAACCGGTCAAAGGTGGCCGCTTTGAAGCCGACATCCGCCTCTCGTGTGAGTGCATGCCTTGGCAAATGGGGCTGAGCAATCTGACGGGCTATGTCACGCTTAAGGTGGAAAAAGGCGAGTTTAGCGACCAAGACCCTAACCTGGGTCGCGTGTTGTCGCTGCTGAATATCGATTCCATTTCCAGACGTTTAAAGCTGGATGTGGACGACTTGGTGAGTAAGGGTTTTGTCTATGATTCCATTAATGCCAAGGCACACCTAGGTCAAGCCCAGGCGGTGATTGACACCTTTGTGCTGGACTCAACCTCGAGTGACATCATCCTAACCGGCAGTTCGAATTATCTGGATCGCACCTATGATCTGCAGGCCAAGGTAAAGCCAGAGATTGCCGCCAGTGTGCCAGCAGCCACTTATTTGGCCGGTGGTGGCCTGGCTGGATTGGGTGTGTGGTTGGTGGACAAGGCCTTATTTAAAGGCAAGATGATCGATAAAATCGTTGATACCGTGGTGGAGTTTAAATATAAAATTAGTGGCGATTGGGATGAGCCCAATATTGAGAACATCTCCAGCATTCTATGATCGACCAACTCTTAGAGGATAACCGCCTCAATCCGCAAACCATTCATGATTTATTGGGCTCGCTCAGCAGTCAAGGCAGTGATTATGCCGATTTGTATTTTCAGCACTCTGTGGCTGAGAGCTGGTTGTTAGAAGAAGGTATTGTTAAATCGGGTACTTACCACATTGCCCATGGTGTCGGCGTTCGTGCTGTGAGTGGCGATCAAACCGGCTTTGCCTATTCAGACGATCTCAACCTAAGTGCGATTAATCGGGCGGTGGATTTTGCCAAGGGCATCTCACAGGCTCAGGCGCAGCCCATTCAAGTCTTTAAACAAGTCCCACAATTGGCCAAATATAATGGCCTAAATCCGCTGCCCAGCCTTAACTCTGAAGAAAAAGTGGCGCTGCTCAATCGCATTGATCAGCTGGCCAGAAAAAACGCCTATGTGAAAAAGGTCAATGCCTCGATCTCAGGCGCTTATTCGGAGGTATTGATTGCTGCCAGTGATGGCACCTATGCCAAGGATCATCGTCCCATGGTACGCCTTAATGTCAGCGTGGTGGTGGAGAAAGATGGGCGTGTAGAGCACGCCTCCAGTGGTGGTGGCGGTCGCTACGACTACCGCTACTTCATCGATCACCAGCTGGATGAGCACTATGTGAATGAGGCCATTCGCCAAGCCATGGTGGCCTTAGAGTCGGTGGGTGCGCCAGCGGGTAGCATGCCAGTGATTCTGGGTGCGGGTTGGCCAGGTGTATTGCTGCATGAAGCGGTTGGACATGGCCTAGAAGGGGACTTTAATCGCAAAGGTTCGTCGGTATTTTCTAACCGACTGGGTGAGCAGGTGGCCAGCGAGCTCTGCACCATCGTTGATAATGGCACCATCGCCAATCGACGTGGCAGCCTAAGCATTGATGACGAGGGTGTGCCAACACAACATACAACCCTGATCGAACAAGGTGTTTTAAAGGGCTATTTGCTAGATAAGACCAATGCCAAGCTAATGGATACTAAGTCTACGGGCAACGGTCGACGTGAGTCTTATGCACATATTCCGATGCCAAGAATGACCAATACCTATATGCTCAACGGTCAAAGCAATCTTGAGGACATGATTGAATCGGTGGATCGGGGTGTTTATGCGGTTAATTTTGATGGTGGTCAGGTGGACATTACCTCGGGTAAATTTGTGTTCTCCGCTAACGAGGCCTATCTCATTGAGAATGGTAAGATCACACAGCCGCTTAAAGGTGCCACGCTAATTGGCTCGGGTGACGAAGTGTTGAAAAAGATTTCCATGGTGGGACAGGACTTAAGACTGGATCCAGGGATTGGTGTGTGCGGTAAAGAAGGGCAAAGTGTCCCGGTGGGCGTGGGTCAGCCCAGCCTTAAGATTGACCAGCTAACGGTGGGCGGGACCGAAGTATAAAGTTTTACTTGGATCAAGTTTTTAGGAAAAAACTGATCAATCACTAGCTTTAAGGCGTAAATTGGATATAATGTTTTGAACCTAATTTGAGCAGAAAGAGAGAGTAGTCGTTTGTTAGAGAATTATTTACCCATTGCTGTATTTATTCTGTTGGGCATTGGCTTTGGTATTGGCCCGATTCTAATTGGTTATCTTCTAGGACCAAGTAAACCAGACGAGGAAAAAAACTCGCAGTTTGAATGTGGCTTTCCAGCCTTTGACGATTCACGCATGTACTTCAACGTACGCTATTATCTGGTCGCCATCCTCTTTATTTTGTTTGACCTTGAAGTGGCCTTCGTCTTTCCTTGGGCGGTGGTTCAGTCTCAACTGGGCTGGTTTGGCTTTATCGGCATTAGTATTTTCTTATTTTTATTGGTGGTTGGCTTTATCTTCGAGTGGAAGAAGGGCGCTCTGGAGTGGGAGTAATCAGTGGCAATTGACGGTGTAATGAAAGAGGGGTTCGTCACCACCTCACTAGACAGTGTAATTAATTGGGCCAGAACTGGCTCTTTGTGGCCAATGACCTTTGGCTTGGCATGCTGTGCGGTGGAGATGATGGAAGCAGGCTCATCGCGTTATGACTTGGACCGATTCGGTATCGTATTTAGACCCACGCCTAGACAATCAGACTTAATGATTGTTGCCGGCACCCTGACCAACAAAATGGCACCTGCGCTACGCAAGGTGTATGACCAGATGCCAGAACCTAGATGGGTGATTTCCATGGGTTCTTGCGCCAATGGCGGTGGCTACTATCATTATTCGTATGCGGTGGTTCGTGGTTGCGATCGTATCGTCCCGGTTGATATTTACGTGCCAGGCTGTCCACCAACGGCAGAAGCACTGCTTTACGGCATTATTCAACTACAAGAGAAAATTCGCCGTACTAACACCATTGCGAGAACCTAATGAGCGAACTAGTAGAACAATTAGAAGAAATTTTTGGTGAGCAAGCCATTAGCCAAGCTTATGGCGAGGTTAACTTGGTGGTTAATAAAGACGACATTGTTAACACCTGTTTAACCCTAAGAGACAAGCTGGGTTTTGACACCTTGATTGATATCAGCGGCGTTGATTACCTAACTTATGGTCAGTCAGACTGGAATGCAGATGCTTCTTCATCGGGCTTTTCTCGCGGTAGGACGACGCAAGAGGATGAAGAAGACAGTTCGCATCCTGAGCGTTTTGCGGTGGTTTACCACTTGTTGTCGGTTGCCAACAACCAGCGCCTTAGAGTCAAGGCTTATGTGAGTGAAGCGCTGCCAATGATCAGATCGGTCACCTCGGTATGGTCATCCAGCAATTGGTATGAGCGTGAGACCTTCGATCTATTTGGTATTTTGTTTGAAGGACACGAAGACTTGCGTCGTATTTTGACCGATTATGGTTTTGTGGGTCACCCACTGAGAAAAGACTTCCCGCTTGAAGGTGAGGTGGAGATGCGCTATGACGAAACATTGGGTCGTGTGGTGTATGAACCTGTCTCCATTGAGCCTCGCGTACAAGTCCCTAAAGTAATTAGAAAGTAACATGGCAGAGATTCGTAACTATACCCTGAACTTTGGTCCACAGCATCCAGCGGCGCACGGTGTGCTACGCCTGATTCTAGAGATTAATGGTGAGGTCATTGAACGCTCAGACCCGCATATTGGTCTGTTGCATCGTGGCACTGAAAAATTGGCTGAATCCAAGCCTTATAATCAATCAATTGGTTATATGGACCGTCTGGATTATGTGTCGATGATGTGTAATGAGCATGCCTACGTGATGACCATTGAGCGCATGCTTGAACTTGAGGTGCCAGAGCGTGCCAAATACATCCGTGTGATGTTTGATGAGATTACCCGTATCCTAAATCACCTGATGTGGTTAGGTACACACGCCCTAGATGTGGGCGCCATGAGTATTTTCCTATACGCATTCCGCGAGCGTGAAAAGTTGATTGATTGCTATGAAGCGGTGTCAGGCTCGCGTATGCATGCCACTTATTATCGACCGGGTGGTGTGTACAGAGACCTGCCGGAGAAGATGCCGAAGTATTTGAAAAACGATTTCCGCAGCGATGAAGAGCTGGCCAAGATGAACGAGAATCGTCAAGGCTCATTGCTAGACTTTATTGCGGATTTTGCCAAAGAGTTCCCAGCCAGTATCCAGCAGTATGACGACCTACTGACCGACAACCGTATTTGGAAGCAGCGTTTGGTCAATATTGGTGTGGTATCGGCCAGCCGTGCGAAACAGATGGGCTTTAGTGGTCCAATGTTAAGAGGCTCAGGCGTGGCTTGGGATTTGAGAAAGAACCAGCCTTATGCGGTTTACGACAAGATGGATTTTGATATTCCAGTGGGCGTGACTGGCGACTGCTACGATCGCTACTTGGTGCGCTTAGAAGAGCTGCGCCAATCGAATCGTATTGTCGAGCAGTGTGTTGAGTGGTTGCAAAACAATCCAGGTCCGGTAATGACCGATGATCATAAGGTGGCACCACCAAAACGCAGCGATATGAAAGGTGACATGGAGTCACTGATTCATCACTTTAAATTATTCACTGAAGGTTATTCACTACCTGAGGGCGAAGTCTATCAAGCGGTTGAACATCCAAAGGGTGAGTTTGGTGTGTACTTGGTCTCTGATGGTGCGAATAAACCATATCGTGTGAAGATGCGCGCACCGGGCTTTGCCCATTTGGCCTCAATGGATGAGATGGCCAAAGGCCATATGCTCTCAGACGTGGTCACCATTATTGGTACGCAAGACATCGTATTTGGTGAAATTGACAGATAAAAACAGATGATTTCAGACAAAGCAAAACAACAAATTGACACCTGGGCTGAAAAATACCCAGAAGAGCGTCGCAGCTCTGCGGTGATGGAAGCACTAAAAATTGTGCAGGCAGAGAACAACAATCAACTAACGCCAGAGTTGATCCAAGCCGTGGCTGATCACTTAGGCATGCCAGCCATTGCGGCAGCTGAGGTGGCGACTTTTTATGAAAACTACAATCATCAAGCGGTTGGCAAGCACGTGATTCGTTTTTGTCACAACATTTCTTGCATGCTCAATGGCGCAGATGATCTGATTGCTTATTTGGAACAGAAGCTCGGGGTGAAAACCGGCGAAGTGACCCCAGATGGTCTGATTAGTGTGAAAAAAGTTGAATGTTTAGGCGCCTGTGTGGGTTCGCCAATGTGTCAAATTGGTGATACCTATCACGAGCACTTAACGCGTGAAAAACTCGATGAAATTGTGGATGGTCTCAAATGAATGAAGTTTGTTTTAGAAATTTAGACAAGGCTGATCCGCATACGCTAAAAACCTATGTTGAGAGCGGTGGTTATAGTGTTTGGAACAAGATTCTAAAGGGTGAGTTCACCCCAGAGCAAATTATTGACGAATTAAAAACCTCCGGCCTAAGAGGTCGTGGCGGTGCCGGTTTCCCAACTGGTTTGAAGTGGAGCTTTATGCCGCGCAATTCTGCGGGCCAGAAGTACGTGGTTTGTAACTCCGATGAAGGCGAGCCAGGTACCTGTAAAGACCGTGATATTTTGCGCTATAACCCACATGCGGTGATTGAAGGTATGGCCATTGGTGGTTTTGTAATGAATGCCACAGCCGGTTATAACTATATCCGTGGCGAGTTTATTGAGCCGTTTAATCGTTTCGAAGGCGCGCTAAAAGAGGCTTACGAAGCGGGTCTATTGGGTAAAGACATCCAAGGCAGCGGGATTGATTTTGACTTGTACGCACATCTGGGTGCGGGTGCTTATGTGTGTGGTGAGGAAACTGCGCTACTAGAGTCCATTGAAGGCAAGAAAGGCCAGCCAAGATTTAAGCCGCCATTCCCGGCGAATGTGGGTCTATTTGGCAAACCAACCACCATTAACAATACTGAGAGTTTTGCCTCGGTGCCCTCTATTTTGTTCAATGGCGGTCAGTGGTTCGCAGACATTGGTGTGGAGAACTCAGGCGGCTGCAAGCTGTTCTCGGTTTCGGGCCATGTTAACAAGCCAGCCAACTTTGAAGTACCAATGGGCACCCCATTCAAAGACCTACTAGAGATGGCAGGTGGTGTGCGTGAAGGTAGAACGCTAAAAGCAGTGATTCCAGGCGGCTCTTCAACCCCAGTGCTCACTGCCGAGGCAGCCATGGCCATGACCATGGATTATGATGGCATTGACAAAGCAGGCTCTATGCTGGGTGCTGGTTCAGTGATTGTGATGGATGATTCCACTTGCATGGTGGAAACCTTGACGCGTCTGGCGCATTTTTATTATGACGAGTCTTGTGGTCAATGCACCCCATGTCGTGAAGGCACGGGCTGGTTGTATCGCGCACTCAAGCGTATTACTGAAGGTGGCGGCAAGCCGGGTGATATTGAGACGTTACTTAGCGTTCAGGACAAAATTATGGGCAATACCATTTGTGCCCTAGGTGATGCTGCAGCAATGCCGGTTGAGAGTTTTTTAAGAAATTTCCGTGAAGAGTTTGAATACTATATTGAGCACGGTAAGAGTATGGTGAAAGGATAATGGCTGAGATTGAAATTGAAATTGATGGTAGAGTCGTAAGCGCCGAGCCAGGCGAGATGCTGATTTCGGTAACTGACCGCGAAGGCATTAGCGTACCAAGATTCTGCTACCACAAGAAATTATCCGTTGCCGCCTCTTGCCGCATGTGTTTGGTTGATGTGGAAGGTGCGCCTAAGCCGCAACCTGCCTGTTCAACACCGGTGTCTGAGGGTATGAAAGTACAGACGCAAAATGAGCGCGCCAAAGCTTCACAAAAGGCAGTGATGGAATTCTTATTAATCAACCACCCACTGGATTGTCCAATTTGTGACCAGGGTGGTGAGTGTGAATTGCAAGACGTGGCCGTGGAATATGGCTCTGACGTCTCTAACTTTACCGAAGGCAAGCGTGTGGTGGCAGACAAAGACATCTCGCCACTGATTCAAACCGACATGACGCGCTGTATTCACTGTACCCGTTGTGTGCGTTTTGGTGCTGAGATTGGCGGCGTGATGGAGATGGGCGGCACCGGTCGTGGTGATGCGCTGAAGATCGAGCCGTTTTTGACTGAGGGCATTACCTCAGAGCTTTCCGGTAATATGATTGATGTGTGTCCAGTGGGTGCACTGACCTCAAAACCGTTTAGATACGCGCTTAGATCTTGGCAGATGAGTGCTAAGCCAAGTGTGGCCAGACATGATTTAGTTGGCTCTAACGTCTTTGTACAAACCTTTGACAACCAAGTTAAGCGTGTGGTCTCAGGCGACAATGACATGGTGAATGAGACTTGGATCTCGGATCGTGACCGTTTCTCTTACGAAGGCCTAAGCCACGAAAAACGACTGTTAGCACCAAAGATTAAAGTAGAAGGCGAGTGGAAAGAAGTGGAGTGGTCGGTTGCGCTAGACTACGCAGTGAGAGGCCTGAATAATCACATTATTAACTCTCGACAAGGCAACAAATTGGGTGCCTTAGCCACACATGGTGCTACCTTAGAAGAGTACCATCTACTACAGAAGTTGGTGCGAGAGATGGGGTCTGAAAATATCGACCATCGCTTAAACGTGAAGTCGCTAGATAAGACGATTCACCTGCACAACAACATTAAACTGGCCGGCCTAGAGGGCGTGGACCATGCGCTGATTATTGGCGCCAATCCGAGATTTGAACAGCCGATGGTCAATCATCGCTTGCGTAAAGCACAATTGGGCGGCGCCAGTATCGACACGCTAAACGTCAAAGCCTTTGATTTTAATTACAGACTTAATAGTGACAATATTGTGGCGCCGGCGCAGATTAAGTCAACCCTAGCGGGTGTGTTAAAAACCGCGCTAGAGTTAAACGTCAGCGAAGTGCCAGACGCTTTAAGCGCTGTTGAGGCCAGTGAGACGGCCAAGGCCATTGCCAAACAACTGCATGCGACCGACAACTCGGTGATTGTCTTAGGTGAGCATGTGCTCAACAATCCAGATGCGGCTGATATTGCCAATTTGGTTGCCGAGCTGGCCAAGCACACCAATTCAACCACACTCAACCTCACTCAAACGGGCAACACATTGGGTGCTGAGATGGCAGGTTTTGTACCTGGACCAGGCGGCTTAAATGTGAATCAGATGCTCAGCGAGGAAATGCGCGCTTACGTGTTGTTAGACGTTTATCCAAGCTATGATTTCCACCATGTTGACCAAGCCTTGGCGGCACTTAGCCCTGACAGCAGCTTTGTCATTGCCATGAACAGTTTTGAAGACGATGCGCTGAATGCCTGCGCCGATGTGCTACTACCAATTGCCAGCCATTTTGAGACTTCAGGGTCGCATGTCAACATTAACAATGACATTCAGTCCTTTGCTGCCAGCGTGAAAGCACCAGAAGAAGCCAAGCCTGCTTGGAAGGTGATCAAGGTGTTGGCAGATCTATTGGAACTACCGGGTTTTCATTATGCCAATTCGACTCAGGTACTTAGTGAAGTGTCACACCAGGCCCACAAAGAGCATGAGTACGATCATCAGATTGATCTAAATAGCCAAGCGGAAGGCGTGCAAGTGATTTGGCAGGCTTCCCCTTATGCAACCGATGCACTGTTAAGACATGCACCATCTTTGCAAGCTACCAAGCTGGGCCAGCTGCATCTAGCGTCTATGAATGCTGATACCGCCAAGCAATTAGGTGTTGAACAAAACTACTTAGGTGTGCCAGTCGTGATTGACGAGTCGGTCGCTAAGGATTGCGTGTTTGTGAGTGCCAAGCAATCAACCAATGGAGGACAGTCATGATGGAACTATGGCAATCTTTCACCCAGGGTCTACACGAGTTGATACCGTGGTTTGATGGCTCCATTGCGGCGATTTTGATTATTCTGATTAAGGCCATCGCCTTGGTTGCGCCGTTGATGATCATGGTGGCTTATTTCACTTATGCCGAGCGTAAGGTGATTGGTTATATGCAGTTGCGTATTGGTCCAAACCGAGTCGGCCCCAAAGGTTGGTTGCAGCCGATTGCGGA
>CAZMJI010000015.1:0-20046 GCA_964566765.1 uncultured Piscirickettsiaceae bacterium | reverse complement strand
AGTTCACCTTTTAATAATGATTGCAATGTGGCAATTACTTTGGCATTTCCTTTCATAATAAGTCTCCCCTATATTACATAATAGATTGATGATAATTTTCAGTGCCCACCTTATTAAATAGGCTAATTTGCGTCTCGAAGTAATCCAAACGCTCCTCACATTCTTCTAAGCACTCTTTGAGATAGTCACGGGTAACATAATCTCGCTCGCTTTCCGCTTGTGCAATCGCCGCCTGTAGCACACCTCGAAAACCCAACTCCATCGACAGATTGCTTGATAGAATCTCGGACACATCTTCACCGATATTGAGTTTGCCTAAATCTTGCAGGTTTGGCAAACCTTCTAAAAACAAAATACGTTTGATCAAGCTGTCTGACTCCTTCATGGCTTTGATTGAGTACTTATAGTTTTTCTCTCCCAGCTCATCCAGCCCCCAGTCATTTAACATACGGGCGTGCAAGAAGTACTGATTAATCATGGTGAGTGATTCTTTCAACACTTGGTTTAGTGATTGATTGATTTGGTTATCAACTTTCATTTTTTTACTCCTAGTCTATTGACAGTGTGATTAATTGTTATATAATGATAATCATTCTCATTAACATTTGATAATTATGTACATTTGCATTTGCAATGCTATTACCGACAAAGACATCAAAAAAGCCGTTGACCGAGGCGCTTGTTCAATGAACGACTTAAAAGCTGAACTTAAAGTAGGCACTTGCTGTGGTCGTTGTCAATCTTGCGCTAAGCGCATGTTAGACGACATTCAAGCCCTTTCTAATCCCAGCTCAATCCCTGTTCTGTCTGTTGCATAAATTATCTTAACTGGCATCATTCTACCGCCAAGCTTTTACTATCGGCAAGGGTAGGCCTCACTTTATCTTAATTTATTGATATTTCATCATTAATTCACCTTTTAATTATCTAAATGAGTCTCATTTCCAAACAAGAGCTAATCTGCCAACTCAATGAGAATCATTACAGTCAAGCAACCATTGACATCTATGCTTCTTGGATGTTGCGCTTTGTGAATTATCACAATCTGCCAGCTGAACAATTAAGCATTGAACACATTCAACCTTTCTTAAATGGACTGTCTCAAGTCAAGAAAATTAAAACGTCGACCTATAATCAAGCGCTCAATGCTATTATCTTTCTTTATAAGAAGATCTTAAAGATTGCCGTTGATCAAACGCTAATTAAAGATCTTCGGTCCAGCGCCAAACAAAACCTACCTGAAGTCCTAAGTCGCGCACAAATTAACAACATCGCCATGCAACTCAGGGGTGTCTATCAGCTAATTGTCTATCTGATGTATGGTTGCGGACTAAGGACCTCAGAAGTACTAGCGCTCAAAATCAAGGACATTGATCTGAATAGTCAACAACTCAGTGCAGGGAGCTCGGATAGCTTTAGAACCCTACCCATTCCTAATAAGGTTATGGGCCAACTACAAGCACAGATTGGCTTTGTCTCAAATACCTATGCCAGTGACATCAGGAGTAAATTTTTCAAAGACACTGGACGACAAGAGTGCTATCTATTTCCTATGCGCAACCTGTGTAATGACGCTGAAGGCATGCTGATTCGCTTACCGATTATTAGCAACACACTTAATTACAACATTGCCAGCGCCAGTAAAAAAGCCCATATCGACATCAATGTCACCACACAAACCTTTCGCCACTCCTATGCACTACATATGCTACAAAATCAGGTAGATTTAAAAACGCTACAAAAACTACTGGGGCATAAGCATATTAGCTCTACACTGGTCTATACCCACTTAGCCAGAGCCCATTCTAAAACCCATCTTAACTCACCACTGGATCTTAACTAATTGATGATTTATACATTCACTGGCAGATATTTAACCTAAAATTAACCCAAGTTAATGAATGTTATTTTTATCCTTGGATTCAAAAGAACGTGCAGAAGCAAGTCAGAGAATCACCCTGGTTGGCGCCCTGGTTGATTTTCTCTCAGCAGTCTTAAAAATTATTGCCGGCCTATTGGGTAATTCTGGTGCACTCATTGCAGATGGCATTCATTCATTCTCTGACCTACTCTCTGATGGTATTGTCTTTTATGCAGCCAAACATGCAGCTGATGAAGCTGATGAGGACCATCCTTACGGACATCAACGCTTCGAGACGGTTGCCACCTTGGGTCTGGCCATTATTCTGGCCTTGGTAGCCATTGGTATTATCTTTGATGGCGTTGATCGTCTTAACAATCCCAGCGAGATAACTCACATCAACCTACTACTGGGTGTGGCCGCCATCTCGGTTTTCTCTAAAGAAGCGCTGTATTGGTATACCTTACAAGTAGCCAAAGCTTGCAAATCGGAGATGCTGAAGGCCAATGCCTGGCACCATCGCTCTGATGCACTGTCTTCAGTCGTGGTGTTTGCTGGCGTACTAGGCACCACCTTTGGTTATGGCTATCTAGACGCAGCCGCGGCGATTGTGGTTGGTCTGATGATTATGCACATTGCTTGGGAGTTAGGCTCAGGCGCCACCCGAGAGTTGGTTGACACCTCAATTGATGCCGATGAGATTGAGCAGTTGAGAGATGCGATTGGTCGTATTGGTGGTGTCAACAGCGTACATTCGCTGCGTACTCGCAAAATTGGCCACAATGTCTCTGCCGATGTTCATGTGCAGGTTGACCCCACGCTTAGTGTGAGTGAGGGGCATATCATTAGTGTGAGTGTTGAGCGTGTGGCCAAAGAGTGCTTAGAGGAACTCAGTGATGTGACCGTGCATATCGATCCAGAAGACGACGAAGTGGTCGCACCTTATAAAGACCTGCCAGAGCGTGCTGAGGCACTGGGTATCCTGACTCGAGTGCTGTTTGATAACGAGTGCGACGGTGAGATTGACCGCATTCAACTGCATTATTTGGATGGCAAAATCCATGTGGATTTTTACCTGCCGCTAAGTTGTCTAGAGGGTGACAAAACCCACGATGAGATTGTTGGCGAACTCAAACAAGTGGTGTCAAATCTAGATGGCTTTGGCGAAGTGGCGGTTTACTTCTTTAGCGGCTAAAGCTGATGATAGGCGTGGCAGATAGCCCCTGCTAGTGCATCGGCCGCATCTTCTTGCGGCGCTTGGTTAAGTTTTAAGGCCTCACACACCATATACGACACCTGATCTTTGGCCGCATGGCCCTTGCCGACCACGGCTTTTTTAATTTGGTTGGGGCTGTATTCAACCATGGGAATACCACGCGTACCCGCGGCTGAGATAATCGCCCCACGGGCATGACCCAACTTAATTGCGGCATCAGGATTGGGACGATCAGGGCGCATAAACGCACGCTCAATCACCACCACATCAGGCTGGTGCTTATCCAGAATTTCACTCACGCTTTCGAAGATAATGGTGATGCGCTCGGTCAGCTCACCTTTGGTGCGAATACAGCCGCTAGACAGATAGCCAAACTTAAGCTTTTCAGCCTCAATCAAACCAAAGCCGGTGACGCGTGAACCTGGATCAATCCCTAAGATTTTCATAAGCGCCATTGTACGCTAAAGCCATAGAATAAAAGCACCGACAAACGCACCAGTATATAAGTTGGCTATGATATACTGCGCTCTTTTATATTAACAAGGAAATAATCATGGCAGTATTAGAGCTAACCAAAGACAATTTTGATGAAACTATCCAAGGCAACGACCTGGTAATTTTGGATTTTTGGGCGCCATGGTGTGGTCCTTGTAAGCAGTTTGCACCGACTTATGAGGAAATGAGTGAAAAGATGGATGGTGTAACTTTTGCCAAAATCAACACCGAAGATGAGCAAGAGCTGGCGGCACATTTTCAGATTCGTTCTATCCCAACGCTAATGATCTTTAAAGAGCAAATTGCGATTTTCCAACAGCCAGGTGCAATGGCAGCAGCAGACCTAGAAACTGTGCTTAACAAGGCCAAAGAAATCGATATGGATCAGGTTCGTAAAGAGATCGAAGAACAAGAAAAAAAGGCTTAATTTAATTAAGCAATCAAGGCTGTGTATGCAGCCTCGCTAAACCCAACCATAATCTGGCCACCTGTTTCTAAAACTGGGCGCTTGATTAGGGTTGGGTTTTTTAATATCAGCGCCTGGGTAATATTGCCCTTCTGTTCATCGCTAAGCTGACGATAGGTGGTGGAGCGCTTATTCACCAGGGTCTCCAGACCCAACTCATCAATCCACTGACACAGTTTCTCTGGTGTAATCGGGTTTTGCCTAAAATCCACAAACTCAAAATCCACGCCCGCCTCACGCAAAAACTTCAGTGCCTTTTTCACACTGTCGCAATTGGGAATACCATAGAGGATCATTAATTGACCTCCAGGTTGGCATACTCAAAGATCTCCTGACCTTCGTCATCCACAATAATGCGCAAACCTTTGCTTGGATAATGCCAGTACTGCTGACCCTCTTCGCCAATCTCCACACGTTGCGGCTCACCAAAGCGTTGGGTTAATACCTGGGTGTCCAAATCGGTTCTAGGGATAAAAGTAATTACCCTAATCACACGAGAAGAGACAATACGATCAGCCATTGGGTTAAACTCAGCTTTCTTAGCACCTGATGGCATAATCACCACCTCATCGATATGCTGAGCCAACTGATCCACCACTTGGTTATCAGCCTCAAGGTTTAGAATCACCTTGGCATCAATGCCTTCTAGGCGTACCTTAACAAAAAAAGCTTCCAGATTAGGTGCACCGCCTTCTTGCTCGAATAGCGACACCTCAACCTCAGCGGTATTAAATAGGCGCATCGCATCTACCAGTCTTGACTCGCCAATGGTCAGATTAAAGGCCACCGTCTGCCCTGTTGGATTAACGTAAGATTGCCAAGGTAGGATATTATCTTGCGGCAATGCACTATCCTCCTTCCAAACTAGGCTCAATACGGCAAAGATCAATAAAGTGGTGGCTAGCACCCAAATAATTACTCGACTTTCTTTCATAATAATTAGCGTTCCAAAGGTGGCTTGTGAGCTTTTTTTCTCAGCCAATTAAGGGCGTTAAAGGTAGGATCGTGACTGGCCAGCTGATACTCCAATTTATGCTTACCTGGAAACTCCATCAGCGACAGGCCAATCACCATCGACAAAATACCTTGACCTGGGGTAAAGAGCATAATCACCCCAGCCAAAAATAAAATCAAACCAAAAAATGTTCTGACCAGTAAGCCCAGACCATGCCAAAACCCATGGACTTGAAACTTATAGTTCTTCTGCTGAACAAAGTAATCACTTGGAATCAGACCAACCAAATAAGGCGTGGCCAAAGCGCCGATCACAAACAGCACGCCAGAGGCCACTGCCGCCCAGTAAAAGTACGCTTGATGTTGATCCGCAAATTGTAGAAAAGCTTCTAGCATGACAATAAAAACGTCACCGGTCCGTCGTTGGTTAAACTCACTTGCATGTCTGCACCAAACACACCACTGGCCACATTATTATGCTGCGTTTTAAGTTGGTTGAGCATGTAGTCGTACATGGACTGCGCCTCTGCTGGCGCTTTGGCCGTTGAAAACCCGGCACGAGTACCGCTATTGGTATCTGCCGCTAAGGTGAATTGTGAAATCAATAATACCCCGCCAGAGATGTCTTTAACCGACAAATTCATCTTCTGCTCATCATCATAGAAGACGCGATACGATAAAAGACGCTTAATCATTTTATCGGCTTGCGCCAATTCATCAGTCTTTTCAATGCCTAAGAATACCAAAATTCCTTGGTCAATTTGCCCGCGAACTTGACCGTCTACCTCAACCCTGGCCTCGGTCACACGCTGAATCAAGGCTTTCATGCTAAGCTAGGCTAGGTAAGAGACGTCTGCCACCGATAAAAACAGCGAGCGAATCCAGTTAATTAGATTCAAACGTGCCTGTTTTAGCTCAGGGTCATCAGCATTCACCATCACTTGCTCAAAGAAGGTATCGATCGCCTCTTTAAGCGACAGGAGTTCGTGCATGGCAGTTGAATAATTCACCTCGCCACTAAGTACATTCGCAACCTGAGTGGTTTGTGTAAACAATTGCTTCTCTGCCTGTTCAACCAGTGCCGATTCATTAACCTGTGTACCCACCTCTGAGTGGTCTTTAAGCATATTGGCAATACGCTTATTGGCCTCAATCAGTGAAGCGGAGGCACTGTCAGAGATAAACTCATTCAAGGCTTCAACACGCAATTGGAAATCATACGGCGAGTCTGGCGAAACAGCCAGTACCGCATCAAAGGCTTTGGCGCTCAGACCTTGTTCTTTATAGTAAGCGCGCAGACGATCCATCATAAACTTGTAGATGTCTTCGCCACAGGCGCGATCCACCTCTTGGGTGTGTAAGGCCAACGATTGTTCAATCAGGCTGTTAAGATTTAGTGCCAACTTAGATTCTACAATCATTCTCAATAGGCCAAGTGCCATGCGGCGTAAGGCATAAGGATCTTTAGAACCGGTGGGTCCCTGACCAATGCCGTAAATACCGGTAATCGTGTCTAACTTGTCAGCAATAGCAACCGACAAACCCTCTGCACTTGATGGTAACGTGTCACCAGCAAAACGCGGATGATAATGCTCAGAAATGGCTGTGGCAACGCCGGCTGCCTCGCCATCATTTTGTGCATAATAGCCGCCCATCACACCTTGCAAGTCAGCAAATTCGCCCACCATGTCACTCACCAGGTCGCTCTTAGACAACAAACCTGCGCGCTGGGCTTGCGCCTTATCAGCGCCAATCTCGCCAGCAATCATGCCAGCCAGTTGACTGATGCGCTTTGATTTATCGCCCACAGAGCCTAGAGATTTCATAAACAGCACGCTGTCTAATTTATCCAAACGCGACTCAAGTGAGGCGCTCTTATCTTGCTCCCAGAAAAACTCAGCATCGCTTAGACGCGGACGAATCACACGCTCATTACCATCAATAATAACTGAGACATCGCTGGAGTTAATATTGGCCACCGAAATAAACGCCGGCAACAACTTACCATTGGCATCAACCATGTGGAAATACTTTTGATGTGATTTCATGGCAGAAATAAGTGCCTCTTCTGGCACTGCCAAGAAACGCTGGTCAAACTTGCCCGAGAAGGCGTAAGGGTATTCAACCAAGGCTGTCACCTCATCCAGTAGCGACTCATCAATCACGGCATTAGCACCGCTGTCTTTCGCCACTTGCTCAACTTGCGCTCGAATCAACTCTCTCCTAATAGCGAAGTCGGGCTCGATCACCGCCTGATCTAACAAGGTTTGTCGGTAATCACTGGCACTCTCAATATTAAGGGTTTTCTCACCGGTAAAACGCAAACCACGCGTACTATTGCCGGCAGTTAAACCCATCACAGTCGCTGGCACGATGTCGCCATCTAATAGCATCACCAACCAATGTACTGGACGCACAAAGGTGTCATCTAGATCACCCCAACGCATCGGCTTGGCAATCGGAATCTGCTTAATGGCCTTATCAACAATCGCCTCCAGTAAGTCGGTGGTTTTTGCACCTTGTTGCTCACTGCTAAAGAAATAATAATCTGCCTTACCCAGGGTTCTGGTCTCTAGTGCGTCCGCCTCAACACCGCAAGACTTGGCAAAACCCGCCACAGCTTGTTCAGGTGCGCCCACAGCCGGGCCTTTACGCTCAACCACTTGATCAGCCTGTTCACTTTGCAAATCCTTCACCAAAAGCGCCAAGCGTCTTGGTGTGGCAAAGGCCTCAATCGCCGAGAAATCTAATTTGTGCGCAGCCAGCTCACTGGCCATATTGTCTTTCAGTGAGGCTGATAATTTCGGCAGTAATTTTGGCGGCAGCTCTTCACTGCCCAGTTCCAATAAAAAATCGTTTGTATTCATAGCGGGGGTATTTTATCAAATAATCTGAAACCTCAGATTGCCATCGACCAAATCCACCATCACCGAGCGTGCATAGAGTTTGGTCGGTACCACGTCAAACTTTTTATACACACCGGCAATGGAAACCAATTCGGCATTAAAAGCATGAATAAAGATGGTGGCTTTTTCATCGCCTTCAATGCCAGCATAGACGCGACCGCGCACTTCTTTATAGGCAGAAATAGAGCCGTATGACAGCACCTCAGCGCCAGCTTTCACGGTTGATAGCAAGACCAAATCGCGATCTCTGGAGATAATCTGTTGTTGCGAATAGACCTGACTTGAGACAATCTTAGGTGCTTGATAAACCGGATCTTGATGCGGATTCGGCGCAGAAGTCTCCACCTCAGGCGGCAGTTCAGGCTCTGTTGTTTGCTCACTTGGGGTGAGCGACTTGCCAAACACTGCCAAACCGGAAAACTTGGCAAAATCGAGCAGCTCTTGTTTTTTTGAACGAATACCAACTGCGACCATGTCATTCTGCGACAAGATCTCGACCAATACCGCCAACTCGTTTGCTTGAAAATTATTATCTTCAATCTCCAAGATTACTGGCGCATGCTGGAATTGTTTTTTATTGTTGCTGGCTAACTCGCTCACCTCTTGTTCTAGGCGATCGGTGTTGTTGCTTAAAACGCGCAGTGTGTAAAGCGCTTCAGTCTGAGTTTTAACTTCAATCGTTCTCAATCTCGCCACCCTTGTGTACAATCTAGAAAATGCCAAACTCGCTTCATACCGTGCTCACCGCTTAGCATCAGCTCAATAGGCGCCTTGTTTTTAAATTTTCGCACTGAACGCTTGAGCCAGATGGCTGGATAGTCTTTATTGGTTGGATAAGTCGTACCCAGTGCTTCATAAATACCCAAAACCATCTCTACTTTGACACTCAAGGCATCATCAAAGTCGAATGCACGATCACCGCGACGATACTGATACAAATGTCTGGGCTTTACTTTGTTCTCTAGACCCAATAAAGCTAGTTGCTCAGCATCTTCTAATTGCCAATTCTCCAGGATTTGACAAAGGTGAACGGTAAGTTGGTTTTGTTGTGCTTCATCGAGCGCTTGAATTTGTGACATTAATTGACCCTAAAGTGAAAGACAACTTCACGATCAAACACGCTTTTATCTGGTGCGTCTGGCAGTGGTGAGGCCTTATAAACAGCGCGCTCAATCGAGTCCTTAAACGACTTGGCCTTGGCGCTTTTATCAATATTGCACGATGTTAGATTCACACTTTTCACATTGCCATCGATATCTTGCAAAATATACACATCGCAACCCCAGTCATCCTTGGCACCGTTATAACGCCACTTATCTTTGACGCGGGCAGCAATTTGGTTGATGTAGTTACTCTTAAGCTCGTTTAAGATGTCTTCTTGTGCCAAGGCACGCTCTTGATCTTCTTCGGCTTGAATCTCTTTCTTTAACGCACGCGTGTCTTGCTCTTTGGCAAATTGCGTGGCTTCTTGCTGTCTGAGTTGCTCTAAGCGTTTTTTCTCAGCTTCGGCCTTGCTTGCCTTGTCCTTGGCAGCCTTGGCTTCTTTCTCTGCCTCTAAGGCTTTCTTTTTCGCAGCCTTGGCTTTTTGCTCCGCTTCTAGCTTGTATTTTTTCGCTTGCTTAATCTTTAGCTCTTCCGCCTGGCGCTTTTTCTCGGCAGCGGACTTGGCCTGAGCGGCTTTTTTGGTTTGTTCTTTGAGTCGCTTGAGACGCTGTTGTTCTTTATAACGCTCGTTCTCGACTTTTTTCTCAGCACGCTTCAAATCGGCCAGGCGCTGTTCACGCTGCTGTTTGACTTGGATTAGACGTTGCTTTTCTTGCTCGATCGACTTCAGATCAACGGTCACCGCTTTGGGAATATCGGCCGATTTGCTCTTGGCCTCTTGCTTGGGCAGCTCCCACTTCTGTACGTTGGAGAACAATAGACCCACCAATAGCAAGGCGTGCAAAACCACCGCTGTCCAAAAAGCAATCGGGTGTGAGTTAGCAATGGCAGGTAGTTTGATGTTCATGACTTATCTGGCATCTGGCGACTCGGTAATAATGCCAACCTTTTCTACCCCGTTTTTTTGTAAAAATGACATTAGCGCCACCACCTTGCCGTAGCTCACCTCGCGATCACCGCGCACAAACACTTTCATGCTCGGATAAACCGAGAGTCTGGCGCTGACTCGACCGGCAATAATACCCAGTGGTAGTTTCTCGCCCTGAGTCACTTGGGCCGAATCTTCGTCCAGCGAGTTAATAAAATAATCGCCCTCACGATTAACCGTGATGATGGTGGGTTGCTGCTCGGTAAAGTCCACCATTTTCGCTTCTGCGGTTGGCAGGTCGACGTCAATCCCTTGTTCAATAATTGGTGTGGTCATCATAAAGATCACCAATAGTACCAACATCACATCAATATAAGGCACAATATTGATGCTGGCATCAGCCCTGGATCGAATGCGTTTTGGTAGCGCAATCATGGCTTATTTTTGCCTTTGGAACATCACAAACAACTCCTCCATAAAGGCGGTGTATTTGTTATGAATAGCCTCAACCTGGGTGGCCAGACGGTTATAAGCAATGGTGGCTGGAATCGCCGCAAACAGACCAAAGGCGGTGGCAATCAAGGCCTCTGCAATACCCGGCGCAACAATGGCGATGGTGGCCTGCTTCACGGAAGCCAAACCAATAAAGGAATGCATGATGCCCCAAACCGTACCGAATAGGCCAATATAAGGCGATGATGAGGCAATCATGGCCAACACACTGAGTGAGTCGTCCAAACGATCCACCTCATTATTAACCGCGGTATTCATCGCGCGATAAGCACGCTCTGAATTAATCACCATGGCTTGATTCGAGCTTGAATTAGACTGGGTAAATTCTTGATAACCACTGGCAAAGATTTGCTCCATCGGGGTGCGCTTAGAAGCCAGGGTCGGCACTTGCGCATGCACTTGCGACAGATCCGGGTCTTTTAAGAACTTATTGTAAAAACGCTTTACATCCTTGTTGGCATCCATCAATACTTTCTTTTTAGACAGAATGATGGTCCAAGAATAAATGCTCATGAGCACCAACACCAACATCACCAACTGCACCACAAAGCCAGCACTAATAATTAGACTGAAAATACTTAAACTATCACCCATTAATTGTCTCCAAAATTCGCTGAGGAATGGCGCATGGCTTAAAGCTGTCAGCCCTTAGACAAGCCACGCTAATTTGTGCCCTAAATAATACCCGATTTTGCTTAGAATCAAGAATCTTCTGTGAAAAACTCAGACTGGCTTTACCGAGTTTTTGCAGCTGGGTATCCACCGTCAATAAGTCGTTAAATCTGGCCGGCGCCAAGTAATCTGCCGAGACCGAACGCACGGCAAAAATCACCCCATCAGTCTCAATCAGCTGATCCTGCTCAAAGCCCAGATCACGCAAGTACTCGGAACGACCACGCTCAATAAATTTAAGATAATTGGCGTAATACACCACCCCGCCACTGTCGGTATCTTCGTAATACACTCGAACGCTGAGCTCACTCATCAAACAAACCTTGCTTGTTTTGTGTGTTAACCAATCCCAGATGGGTATAAGCCAAATCGGTCGCACTACGACCTCTTGGCGTGCGCATAATAAAGCCCTGTTGAATCAGATAAGGTTCCACCATATCCTCCAGGGTGCCACGCTCTTCACCAATGGCTGTGGACAAGGTATCCAAGCCCACCGGGCCACCTGAGAATTTCTCCACCAGTAGTGACAAATAATCACGATCCAGTTGCTCAAGGCCGGCCTCGTCGACCTTAAGTGTGCTTAACGCCTCTTGAGCAATGGCCTGGTGCACCACACCGCCGGTTTTGACATCGGCAAAATCTCGCACACGTCTGAGCAGGCGATTGGCGATTCTTGGGGTGCCGCGAGAACGCATGGCAATCTCTAGCGCCCCATCCGCTTCGATTTGAATGTCTAGAATATTGGCAGAGCGCGTGACAATCTGTTGCAGGTCGTTGTGATTATAAAACTCCAGGCGCGAGACAATACCAAAACGATCTCTCAGCGGCGAGGTTAGCATGCCAGCACGCGTGGTGGCACCAATCAAGGTAAACGGCGGCAGGTCTAGTTGCACCGAATGTGCAGCCACGCCTTCGCCCACCATAATATCGAGTTTAAAGTCTTCCAATGCGGGATAGAGAATCTCCTCAACCACCGGGTTTAGGCGGTGAATCTCATCGATAAACAAAATGTCGTGCGCTTCTAACTTGGTGAGGATCGCCGCCAGGTCGCCGGAACGCTCGAGCACAGGTCCTGAGGTTTGCACCAGTTTCGAACGCATCTGGTTAGCAATGACATTCGCTAGCGTGGTTTTACCCAAGCCTGGCGGACCATAAATCAAGATGTGATCCAGCGAATCGCCACGCTTTTTGGCCGCCTCAATAAACAGCGCCATCTGCGTTTTAACATCGTGTTGACCAATGTAATCATCCAGTGCGGTTGGACGTACTGAAGACATGAGACGATCTTCCGAACCGTTGTGTTCTGCACTGACTAAAGAATCTTCTTCTATCATGGTAATTATTCTGCAATATTCGAGTTATTTTAGCTGTTAATATCCGTGAAAAGTAGCTTGATTGTTAAAGCCGCATCCTCTTTGTCTAGTTGGAGTAATTTTGGTCTACTGGTTTGCTGGATTTGTTGGTATTGACGAATGGAGATCTGCCAATCGGATGATTGCGTATCGCCAGTAAACAACACCCTGGCCAGCTGCGCTGGCGACAAGGACCAGCCCAAGTGCGAGAGTGACCAATCGTTAAAGTTCTGCGCCACAGCTTGTTGGTTAACCAGAAGTTGCTTGGATTGACGCTCAACCTTGAATTGCGAGAAGCCCAGGGTGTCACTCAGCAGCAGCTCAAAATCATCATCGCGTACTTGCAAGTGAAAGCGGTAACTGCTCAGCACCTCACCTTGGGCAACACTGAGTCGGCCACTGGCCTGCCAATGCGCCGGCGCCTGATCGGACCATGAGGCTGATTTAGGTAGGCTGGGCAAGGTGCTGCAGGCTGATAATAGCAGCAGCCATAGAATTTGTAGTCGCAATATCATAGCTGACTTATTGTAACGATAAAATGCCGTAGTTACAGTATAATCAGGGGTTTATTTTTAACGTCTAAACAACACCTTGAGCTCTTGTATTGCCATTTTAAGTGTTAATCACCAGCTAGCACCGGTTGAGGTTAGAGAAAAGGTGGCGTTCGCCGCCAAAGAATTGCCTGAGGCGTTAAAAAAACTCCATACCATTGACGGCGTTGAGGCCTGTGCCATTTTGTCGACTTGTAACCGCTCAGAAGTTTATGCGGTGATCAATAGCGACCAGCCCAAAGAATTGTTAAGCGACTACTTAGCGGCCACGCATCACCTAGATCGCGCTACCTTGGATCCTTATCTCAGCTATTTTGAGGATGAGCTGGCCATTGAGCATATTTGCCAGGTGGCCACCGGTCTAGACTCTTTGGTCTTAGGCGAACCGCAAATCCTAGGCCAACTCAAAGAATCCTACCACGCCGCCAAGGCAGCCAATGTGTTAAACAAACTGCTGGAAAAACTGTTTCAACACGCCTTCTCGACCGCTAAAAAAGTACGCACTGATACACAAATTGGCTCGTCGCCAGTATCAGTGGCTTATTGCGCGGTCAAACTCAGCGAAAAAATCTTTACCAATTTGGCTGAGCAAACCGTGCTGCTGATTGGTGCTGGCGAGATGATCGATCTATGCGCCCAACACCTTAACGAAAAAGGCGTTGAATCCATGATTGTGGCCAATAGAACGCTGGAAAACGCGCAAAAAATTGCCAAACAATACCAAGCCGAAGCCATTAGTCTTAAACAGTTTGCCAGTGTGATTGATCGCGCGGATATTATCATTTCATCTACCGCTGCCTCGGTGCCAATCATCGGCAAAGGCCTGATTGAAAGTGCACTCAAACAGCGTAAGCACAAACCCATGTTTATGCTAGATATCGCCATTCCTAGAGACATTGAGCCGGAAGTGGGTCAGTTAGATGACGTCTATCTCTACACCATTGATGACCTTAACCAAGTGGTGAGTGACAACCTGGACAATCGCGAGAAAGAAAAAACCCTGGCTGAAGAGATTATTAAAAAACAAAATGTCCTGTTTCACCAGTGGTTAGAAACCCTACCGCACGAACAAGTGGTGCAAACCTATCGTCTGAGCGCCCATGAGGTCAAACAACAAGCCTTGGCGCAAGCCTTGAAAAAACTCAATGCAGGTAGCGATCCTGAGTCGGTTCTGAGCATGCTAGCAGACCAGCTCACCAATAAACTCCTGCACACACCCTTTCAAAACATCAAGGGCGCAGATGCCGAGCAGCTTAACCAATGCGTAGGTTGCGTCCCCAAACTTAAAAAATAACCCACATCGACTATGAATGCTTCTATTTTTGCTAAGTTAGAACAATTGTCTATGCGCCTAGAAGAAGTTGGCGCCATGCTATCAGATCCACAAGTGGCCTCGGATCCCAAGCAGTTTCGCGAACTGTCGATTGAGCATTCGCAGCTGACTCCGGTGAGTGAAAAGTTTGCCGAGTATCAAACCACACAGCAAAATATGGAAGAGGCTGAACTGATGTTGGCCGAGGATGATGCGGAGCTAAAAGCCATGGCCAAAGAGGAAATTGCTGAAGGCAAAGAGCGCTTGGCCGAGTTAGAGGTGGAGCTGAAAAAAGCCCTACTGCCTAAAGATCCTAACGACTCTCGCAACATTATTATTGAAATTCGCGCCGGTACCGGTGGTGATGAAGCTTCGATTTTCTCGGGTGATTTGTTTCGCATGTACACGCGTTATGTGGAACGCCAGCGTTGGCAGATTGAAGTACTGTCTTCGAGCATTGGTGAACACGGTGGCTATAAAGAGATTATTGCGCGCATCAGTGGTGACAATGTTTATGGCAAGCTGAAGTTTGAATCGGGTGCGCACCGTGTGCAGCGTGTGCCTGAAACCGAATCACAGGGTCGCGTACATACCTCGGCTTGCACCGTAGCGGTGATGCCTGAAGTAGAGACCATTGAAGAAATCGACATTGACATGAACGATGTGCGGGTTGACACCTTCAGAGCCTCAGGCGCTGGTGGTCAGCACGTTAACAAAACCGACTCAGCGGTGCGTGTGACTCACTTGCCAACCGGTACGGTGGTTGAGTGTCAAGATGGACGCTCGCAACATAAAAACAAGGCACAAGCCCTTTCAGTGTTGGCCTCTAGAATTCTCGATGCACAACAACAGGCTCAGCAAAAAGAACAGGCATCGCAGCGTAAAGAATTGGTGGGCAGTGGCGATCGTTCACAACGCATTCGCACCTACAACTATCCTCAGGGCCGAGTTACCGATCATCGCATTAATCTAACCTTATACAAACTCGGCGAGATTATGGAGGGAGATTTGGAGTCGGTGATTGAGCCGCTGATTGTAGAGCAGCAAACCAATCAGCTAACCGAGCTTAACGAGTCGTTATAGACGCTTGGATAATAACTGAGAAGCGATAAAGAACACACCCAAACTGACCACAATCGCCGGACCGGTGGCAACGTCATAATTAATTGACCAAACCAGACCACTTAAGACTGCAATCATCGCAGTAACAATTGATAATAGCAACATCGACACCGGCGAGGTTGCCATCACCCGCGCCACCGCCGGCGGAATAATCAATAGTGAGGTAATAAGCAGCACGCCCACCATTTGTACTGAGACACTCACGGTGAGTGCAATCAGCAGCATCAGTAGTAGCTGATAAAAGGTTTTATTCAGCCCACTGGCCACCGCCATCTCCTCATCCAAGGTCATCAGCAATAGCTTTTGCCAAAAGTGGTATAACAAGGCAAACACCAGCACAACCACCACATAAACCCAAACAATGTCTTGAGGGGAGACGCTTAAAATGTCGCCAAATAAGAGCGCAAAATAATCGGTATTAGCATTACCCACCACGGACAGAACAATCACACCCAAGGATAGGGCAATGTGTGAAAAGATGCCCAGAATCGCATCATTGGATAGCACGCGCCTATTTTGCGCAATCACAATCATCACCGCAAACAAGCTGGCCACAATCAGCAGCCCTGTTTGCAATCCCAGGCCACTGGCCAAGCCAAGCGCAACGCCTAATAAAGAAGAATGGGCAATCGATTCGGAAAAATAACTCATGCGCTTCCAGATCACAAACGAGCCCAGCGCCCCCGAGACCATGGCGATGCCCACGCCAACCAAAAGTGCTCGAATTAAGAAATCTTCCATTTAGTGGTTATTGGCAATCTTGACACAAACCGTATAGGTACAGACAATGATCGGTTAGTTGATAGCCATTTTTCTTGGCAATATCGTGTTGATGCTGCTCAATCACATCGTCTTGAAACTCGTCGATTTTGCCACACTTGACACACACCAAATGGTCGTGGTGTTCGGTATTCGATAACTCGTAGACGCTTTGTCCATTGTCAAAGTTAAGCTTGTGGATCATGCCAGCTTCTTCAAATTGTGTGAGTACGCGATAGATGGTGGCCACACCCACTTCTTCCCCTTGCATAATCAGTGCGCGATAGATGTCCTCTGCACTCATGTGATGGTTGTCGCTACTTTCTAAAATCTCTAAAATCTTCAATCTAGGCAGTGTGACCTTTAGGCCGGCACTTTTTAAATCTTGAGCATCCATGGTAAACCCCTTGATGTAAAATCATTTCAAATCATTTTACCCATTATTTCAATTATGAACAAATTGACTTTAATTGCATTCTCATTCTCATTACCATTTGTCTCGGCTTGCTCGGTTTCTATGCCTGAGATGCCTGAGTTGCAAATGCCAGAGCTGCCAGAGATGTCTGATATTAAGATGCCAGAGTTCTCTAAGCTGGTACCTGATATGTCTCTACCAACTCTGTATAAGGATGATATTAATCAAGGTGCAGTGCTAGAACGCTTTAAAGTTAACCAACTGAAAGTCGGCATGAGTAAAGCCCAAGTGCAAGAGTTAATTGGCTCGCCAAGCGTGGTTGATCCTTTTCATAATAATGAATGGCTGTACATCAACCATTCTATTCTGCACGAGAAAGAGGACATTAAATACCAATTAGCACTGGTTTTTGATGGCAATACACTGATTAAAATCGATACATCGGGCCTAGATTCTCTGCCAGAGATGACTGAAGATGAAAAACAGCTTGAAGCCAAGAGAGTGCAAGAAGCCCTACCGCTACTCAAGGCGCAATAATTCCGGATCGTGTCATCACTACTTGTCCAAAATCTCAGTTGCCAAAGGGGTTATCACCAACTCTTTAACGACTTATCTTTTCAGGTTGACAGCGGCGAAGTGATGCGCATTGGTGGCACCAATGGTTCGGGCAAAACCTCACTACTGAAGATTTTGGCCGGCATCAATGGTGCGGAAGCCGGTGAGATTACCTTAGACGCCAAAGCCTGCCAAAGCGACGACTATCAAGCAGAGGTGTTCTACCTGGGACACCTAAGCGCCTTGTCTCAAGAGCTCACCAGCTTGGAGAATCTGGCCTATCTATGTGCGCTCAACAACGCCCAAGCCAAAACCCATGACCTAGTGGACTACCTAACCAAGGTGGGCTTACAGGGTTATGAGCATGAACGCTGCGGCAACCTCTCAGCTGGTCAAAAACGTCGCGTGGTATTGGCGGCCCTATTTGCCTCCAAGGCCAAACTTTGGTTACTGGATGAACCCTTTACCGCACTGGATAGCAAAGGGGTTGGGATTGTTGAGGATTGCATTAGGGCTCATGCGCAAGACGGTGGCATGTGCCTATTTACCACGCACCAAGATGCCAGTTTAGAGAATCAACGCCTATTGATGCTATGAACCTGTATCTGCACACATTAAAACGTGATCTTAAGGTGGCCATGCGCAACCCCTCTAGCGTGATTAATCCGCTGCTATTTTTTGTCATCTCTATTTCACTGTTTCCACTGGCCATTAGTCCAGAAGCCTCAACCTTGTCGCAAATTGCCTCGGGCATTATTTGGGTCGCCGCCATGCTCTCGGTACTGCTGTCGCTGAATTCTTTGTTTCATCATGATTTTGAAAACGGGGTTTTGGAGCAAATGCGCACCTCCAGTCATGCCCTACCCTTGATGATTCTATCCAAGGTCGGCGCCCATTGGCTGATGACCGGTGTGCCCATTATTTTGCTCTCACCGCTATTGGGGGTATTGTTATTCCTAGATGGCGAAAGTATCAAAGTACTGATGCTAACCCTACTACTGGCCACACCCAGCCTCAGTCTGATTGGTAGTATTGGCGCCTCGCTGATTGTGGGCATTAAGAATTCTGGCATGCTGCTGTCACTGCTGATCCTGCCGCTGTATATCCCAATTCTCATCTTTGCTTCATCAGCGGTCTCGCAAGCGCAATTTGGCTTAGACATTTCTGGACAGCTGTATTTTCTTAGTGCGATTCTGATCGCCAGTTTGATGACAGCGCCTTTTGTCAGTAGCCTGGCTCTAAAAATTAGCCTAGAGTAAGCTTTGACTTTTATCTCAAACTTTCTTATAATAACCACATACGCTGATTTGTCCCGATTGCTAGCGTTGCAACCCCAGGTTGCTAAAACAAGCTAAAGCAGGAGTCTTCTAACAAGAAAACCCGCTTTAAGGGTTTTTTTACGTTTTAGGAGAACATAATCATGATTTTTACATCCGAATCTGTTTCAGCCGGCCACCCAGATAAGGTCTGCGACCAAATTTCAGACGCCATCTTAGACGCGGCTTTAGAGCAAGATAAGAACTCTCGTGTTGCTTGCGAAACACTGATTAAAGACAACAATGTGGTACTGGCTGGTGAGATCACCACCGGTGCTAGCATTGACTATGAGCGCATCGTTCGTAACACCATCAATGAGATTGGCTACAACGATGACGAGCTGGGTTTTAACGGCTCAACCTGTAATATCGCCAACCTATTGGGCGAGCAGTCGCAAGACATTGCTCAGGGTGTGGATGAGTTTGAGGACCACGAGCAAGGTGCCGGCGACCAGGGTCTAATGTTCGGCTATGCCTGTAATGCCACAGACGTGCTGATGCCAGCGCCAATTCTATATGCACACCGCCTGGTCAAACGTCAAGCGGATTTAATGAAATCAGGTCAGCTACCTTGGTTGCGCCCTGATGCCAAGTCTCAGGTTTCTTGTCACTACGAGGGTCACAACATTGTTGGTATTGACGCCGTGGTTCTATCAACCCAACACGATGAAGACATCAGTCTGAGTGATTTGCAAGAAGCGGTAATGGAAGAAATTATTAAGCCGGTATTGCCGGCTGAATGGCTAAGTGCCAACACCAAATACCACATCAACCCAACTGGTAAGTTTGTGATTGGCGGCCCTGTGGGTGATGCCGGTCTAACGGGTCGTAAGATTATTGTTGATACCTATGGTGGCATGGCGCGCCATGGTGGCGGTGCTTTCTCCGGCAAGGATCCGTCTAAAGTAGACCGTTCAGCCGCCTATGCAACCCGCTATGTGGCTAAGAACATTGTGGCTGCCGGTCTGGCCGACAAGTGTGAGATTCAGGTGTCTTATGCCATTGGTGTGGCCGAGCCAACCTCAATCAGTGTTGAGACCTTTGGTACTGGCAAAGTGCCAAATGCACAAATTGAAGCCTTGGTGTCAGAGCATTTTGACCTGCGCCCTAAGGGTCTAATTGCGATGCTAGATCTAAAGCGACCAATTTATCAACAAACCGCCAGTTATGGTCATTTTGGCCGCACTGAGGATGAGATCAGCTGGGAGAAAACCGACCGCGCCGATTTACTTAAATAAGTAACTGCGGGTATAATGCCCACAGGCCAAGGAGCGTTGCATTGGGAGAATTCCCATCAGGCTTGGCAATCAAAACGACGCTCATTTTTATATAACCTTTAATGTGGAGATAAAAATGAGCAATCCTACCATTGACAACAATGATTACAAAGTAGCCGACCTAGATCTGGCTGATTTTGGTCGTAAAGAAATCGAGTTGGCTGAAGCCGAGATGCCGGCGTTAATGACCCTACGTGACAAATACCGCGACCAGCAGCCACTGGCTGGTGCTAAGATTCTGGGTTGTATTCACATGACCATTCAAACCGCAG
>CAZMJI010000014.1:0-21219 GCA_964566765.1 uncultured Piscirickettsiaceae bacterium | reverse complement strand
GTTGGCCTCCAGGTCATAGCGTCCAGCCGCAAAACCATGATACTGAATCGCCACCCCCGCAGAGACAGGCGCAGTGTCTGGCACACTGGAGGCACTATAGCGAATCGCACCCAAGGTCATGTCATCGGTTTTGGGAAATAAGGCGGCAAACACAGTATTGTTGCCCTCAATCACCGCACGACTGGAGCGAAAATTTTGTGTCAATTGTAAAAAAGTCGGACGGACGGGGCCAATACCCTGGTCTCTGACCTGCAGGAATAAGCCCACTTTAGATTCTCGAAAGCGATAGATCGATTGCATTGGGTCGCCCACCAAAAACAGAGTCTTGCCTTCGCCGGGTGACCAATGACTCAGCAGACGCTGAATCAGTTCAAATTGCGTGAGTGAGGTGTCTTGAAACTCATCAACCAACAGGTGTTCGACCTGATGATCTAAAAATAGCGCCATATCACTGACTTGCGCACCTCGACTGTCTAGCAAAGCCAACGCATCTAATGAGAGCTGGATAAAGTCGGTGGTTTGATCATGCTCAAACAACAAGTTTAGCTCAGCCACGGCCAGTTTCAACACCTCGGCCATCTGCGTCAATACCTGCAAGTGCTCATCTGAGTATTCCAGCGCTGGCAGCGTGTCCAGCTCAAACAACAAGGCGCGTAACGACTCGCTTTGATGTGCTGATAACAACGCTAAGAAAGCGTCTTTCTGCGCTTTAACCTCAGGTGGAAAACCCTGGTTTTTATTCAGGCTCTTGCGCCAAGTCCCGGTGCCCGTTAGCAGTAATTGCCTGAGGTGTTGCCACTGGCCCAAGGCCTCTGGTTGTGCACCAGGCACCTGGGTTAATTGCTGATAGTCTGCGTTGGTATTGGCACCCAATAGCCTAAACAATTCCGTTGGCAGATTGGCACTTGCCTGTTGCTGCAGGGCTTCTAGGTGTTGGCTAACAATGCGCTGCGCACTCTCTTGCAGGGTTTGCAGGTGAATCGCCCCGTGCTGATAAAGCTTTGACAGCCACTGGTCACGCTTGGCCAGCATCTGCATCAATAAGCGGCAGAATTTACCCACGTCGTTATCCAAATGTAACAACACACTGGCAATGCTGTGTTGGTACTCGGACTCATTAATCAACCTCAACACCTGCTGTGCCGCCTCTTGATAATAGAGCTCAGCCTCCCAGGTGCTGGCTAGGATTTGTTTGGGCAACGGCTGGTCAATGCTTGGATAGCGCGATACCACCAGACTGGCTAGGCTATCAATGGTGACAATCTTGAGTCGAGCAGGATTGTCTAATAGCGCCCAGCCTTGCTCTTCGCTACGTGCCAACGCCGCGCGGGCTAACTCATAGGTGGTTTGCTTGTGTGCTTGCGTTGGCGGGGCGCCCTGAGCATCAACCAAGGCGTCAGCGACACGCTTTAAGAGTTCGCCAGCGGCCTTTTTGGTGAAGGTCATGGCCAGTACACTCTCCGGTGCGCTGGCCACGCTTAATAATTTGAGATAGCGCTGTGTCAGTAGTTCGGTCTTGCCAGAGCCAGCCGGTGCCTGGACAATAAACGAATTGCCAGGATCTAGGGCTTGGTCTCGATAGGCAAAATCACTCACATTTTCTCAGGTGCGCTCACGCCTAATAGGGTTAAACCATTGTCAATCACTTGACGCACCGCACCGATTAATCTGAGACGCGCCGCTCGCGTCTGCGCCTCAGCGCTTAAGAATTCACAACTGTTGTAATAACTGTGGAAGGCGCCAGCCAAATCACGCAAATAGTAAGCCAGCACGTGGGGCTCATAGCCTTTGGCTGCTGATAACAGCACATCTGGATAGCGATTAAGCTCCTTGATCAACTCTTGTTCATGAGTCTCAGTTAATAGGGTCAAATCTGCTGTCTCGGATACGTATTGCTGCTCACCTGCCTGGGTCAATACCGAACAAATGCGGGCATGTGCATATTGAATGTAGAACACTGGGTTTTCGTTGGTTTTGGATTTGGCCAGATCCAGATCGAAGTCCATGTGTTGTTCAGACTTTCTCAACACGTAGAAGAATCGCGCTGCATCATTACCCACTTCTTCTCGTAATTCTTCCAGGGTCACAAACGAGCCTGAGCGCGTTGACATCGCCACTTTTTCACCGCCACGATAGAGGTTGGCAAATTGCACCAACAAAATCTCTAACTTGTCTGGGTCGTTGTCCAAAGCCGCAATTGAAGCCTTAACTCGGGCAATATAGCCATGGTGGTCTGCACCCCAAATATTAATAATCTTGTCATAGCCGCGTGCATATTTTTCGCGATGATAGGCAATGTCTGAGGCGAAATAGGTGTGGATGCCATTGTCACGCACTACCACGCGATCCAGATCGTCACCAAACTCTGTGGTCTTAAACCACAATGCACCCTCTTTTTCGTAAATATGGCCTGAGGCTTGCAGGGCTGCAACCGTTTGTTGTGACAACTCAGAGTCCACTAAGGATTGCTCGCTAAACCACTGCTGATAGTCCACACCAAACTCAGATAGATCTTGTTTAATGCCGCCCAGAATGCTGTCAATCGCCAATTTGAAGACCACGCGATAATCCTCGCCCAAGGCCGCTTTGCAGTTGGCGATTAGATCGTCAATATGCTGCTCCTTATCGCCGCCGTCTTTTTCATCAGGGCGCACATCGCTAAAGATGTCCAATTTATCAACCCCGCTCAGCGTGCTGGCAATCTGCTTGATGTAGTCGCCTTGGTAGCCATTATCTGGAAAACGCTCAGTCTCAACATAACGCAGATACACACTGGTAGCCAAAATGTCCATTTGACGCCCTGCATCATTCACATAATATTCGTTATCGACTTGGTAGCCAATGGCACGTAGTAGGTTTGACACCGTTGCACCATAAGCAGCACCACGACCATGGCCCACGTGTAGTGGTCCGGTTGGATTGGCAGACACAAACTCCAACAATACGCTTTGACCCTGGCCAAAGTCACACAGGCCAAAGTCTTGCGCCTGCTGATAAATCTGCTCAATCACTTGAGTATTGGAATCTTGTGACAAGAAGAAATTGATAAAACCAGGGCCGGCAATCTCTACTTTGTCAATCTCGGTTGCGCCTTGCAAGTGGGCAACAATGCTCTCAGCCAATACGCGCGGCGCGCAACCTGCTTGCTTTGACAACACCATGGCCACATTAGTGGCAAAGTCACCCTGCGACTTGTCCTTGGCATGATCAACTCTAATCGCAGCTGGCAACTCTGACAAGACGCCTTCATCAATCAAAGCCTGTAGTGACTGGGTTAATAGTTGTTGTAATTGTTCTTTCATAATAGGCGGTAATTTTAATGTGCTTGCTGCCAGTTTTGGCCGATACCCACATCAACTTTCAGCGGCACGTCTAATTGGTAAGCCTCAGTCATCAGCGTTTGTATTTTATTCGCAAACGCCTCGGCCTTTGTGGCATTCACCTCAAACACCAACTCATCATGCACCTGCATAATCATGCGAATGTCTGCATTGTCCTGACCGATCCACTGGTCAATATCGAGCATGGCTTGTTTAATAATGTCCGCACTGGAACCCTGCATTGGCGCGTTAATGGCGGTTCTAAGCGCGTGTTGTTGCAACATCTTATTGCGATTGGTCAGCCCTGGCAAATACAGGCGTCGACCCATCACCGTTTCCACATAACCCTGGATCTTGGCAGATTCTTTGGTCTGCTCCATATACTCAAGCACACCTGGATACTTTTCAAAATAGGTGTCGATATATTGCTTAGCCTCGGTGCGCGACACGTCGATTTGCTTGGCCAGGCCAAAGGCGCTCATGCCGTAAATCAGACCAAAGTTAATGGCCTTGGCACGACGACGATGCTCTTTGTCCACCTGATCAAGTGGCAGATCAAAGATTTCAGCTGCGGTGGCACTATGCACATCCACATTGTTGGCAAAGGCCTCGAGTAGATTCGCATCTTGGGACATGTGCGCCATGATTCTGAGCTCAATCTGAGAATAGTCCGCGGCAATAATCACATTGCCCGGCTCCGCGATAAAAGCGCTGCGGATGCGCGCGCCCTCGCTGGTTCGAATGGGAATATTCTGCAGATTGGGATTGGAAGAAGACAGGCGACCCGTGGCCGTCACTGCCTGGTGATAAGAGCTGTGAAGACGCCCGGTTTGCGCCTCAATTTGTTTTGGCAAGGCTTCCAAGTAAGTGGAATTGAGCTTGGTTAGGGTGCGATAACTCAGGATTAAATCCACCAGTGGATGGTCTAATAATTTGAGCGCCTCCTCATTGGTTGATGGTGCGCCTTTGGGGGTCTTCTTCTTTGGCTCTAAGCCCAAGCCTTCTTCGGAGAACAAGATTTGTTGAATTTGCTTGGGTGACTCTAGATTAAACGACTCACCAGCCATCTCAAAGGCTTGTTCCTCAAGGGTTTTCATCTGTTCAACAATGCTTGCTTGTTGTATGCCCAATGCTTGCACATCGATCTTAACGCCGTGGCGTTCCATACGACCCAGCACTGGCAATAGTGGCAATTCCAAACGCTGGTATAACTTCACCAGTTTGGGGTATTGCGCCAGGTTTTCATCCAACACCTGGTTTAGTAACTCGGTGACAATCACATCCTCACAGGCATACGGTGCGGCCACCGCCAGCTCAATCTGATCGAAGGTTAGTTGTTTTTTGCCAGTGCCTGCCACATCAGCAAAATGAATGGTCTGATGATTCAGATAATACTCAGACAAGTCATCCATATTGTGTCGAGTAGCAACTGAGTTCAGCACATAGGATTTGAGCATGGTGTCTTCCACAATGCCTTGCAAATCCACTTGATGATTGGCCAAAACGTGGCGATCATATTTCAGGTTTTGGCCAATCTTGCCAATAGAGCCATCCTCTAAAATGGGCTTGAGTTGTGCCAACACCTGGTCAAAATCTAACTGCTTCGGCGCATCCAAATAACTGTGCGCTACCGGTACGTAATAGCTGTCCTTATCCACTAAAAATACCCAGCCCACAATGCGGGCTTGCAGGTAGTTTAGTGACGTCGTCTCCAGATCCAGTACAAAGCGCTTGGCGCTTTTTAGGCGCGTTACCAAGGCCTCAAACTCTTGCTGACTGAGAATGCTTTGCTGATGATAGTCCTCAACCATGGGGTTGGCTTCTAATGTCACTTCTTGAGTTTCAACAGCTGTCTGCTCAGTGTCGGCCTGACCAGTAGCAGGTTTGTCGTCCTCGCCCAATTGTTTAAGCCACATGGCAAAGCCGTATTTCTGATACAGTGCTTTTAACTTGGCCGTATCTTGGCCAGGGCGAGCACTAAAAACATCGCAAGGCAAGATAACATCGAACTTCAGCTCAACCAGACGGTGCGACAGGTTTAACAACTCCAGATTATCACGCAGTTTTTCACCCACCTTGCCCTTAATCTCATGGATATTCGCCTTCAGTGTGGCCAAGTCTCCATAGGTTTGTAGCCATTTAATCGCGGTTTTTGGGCCCACGCTAGGCACCCCTGGAATGTTATCGGCGCTGTCACCAGTGAGTGCCAAAAGATCCATAATTTGGTCCGGACGCACACCCATTTTCTCTAGCACATTGTCATGTTTAAAGATGTTGCCCTTCATGTCCATCTGCGAGACATTGTCGCTAATCAGCTGCATCAGATCTTTGTCACCACTGGCAATCAAAGTTTTCACGTTTTTTGCTTCCGCTTGTCGGCTCAAGGTGGCAATCACATCATCAGCCTCCACCCCATCAACACACATAAAATGAAAGCCCATGGCACGCACGACCTCATATAACGGCTCAATTTGTACAATCAATGCCTCATCAGCGGGCTTGCGATGGGCTTTGTACTCTGGATAGATATCGTGTCTGAAATTCTTGCCTTTGGCATCAAAAATCGCCACAATCTCGGCCTCTGGATATTGATGTTGCAGGCGTTTGATCGCGCCAATCACGCCAAACATAGCGCCCGTCGGGAAGCCTTCGTCATTGCTGAGGTTTTGTGACAGGGTGGAAAAATAGGCTCGAAACAAAAATGCTGAGCCATCCATCAGAATTAATTTATGCGACATAAGCGCATATTTTACCGATTTTTCAACGAGGGGATGTTGGCAGAAGTAGGATAAAATAGGGGCATTATTCACCGATACCTTCACATGTCCAAAACCCTGATCAGCGTTAACAACATCAGTCTGAGTCGAGATCAAAAAACCATCTTAGACCAGGTCAGCTTTGAATTGACCCAAGGCGGGTTTATCACCCTGATTGGCCCCAATGGCGCGGGTAAAAGTTCGTTGATTAAAGTGCTTATTGGTCTTATTAAGCCCGACCAAGGCCAGGTGGTGAAAGCGAACGATATCCGCATTGGCTACATGCCGCAAAGCTTTACCCCAAATGAATACATCCCAATCTCTGTGCACAGCTTTCTCACGCTAAATCAAGCTGCAGATGCTGCTGCCATTGAGCAAACTGCCGAGCTATGCGGGGTGGATGCGCTGCTCAACGCGTCGCTACAATCACTCTCTGGTGGCGAGATGCAGCGCGTACTGCTGACCCGAGCACTATTGGGTAAGCCCGATGTGCTGATTCTAGACGAGCCGGCACAAAACTTAGACGTTAATGGACAAATGCAGCTCTATCAGTTGATTCAGGACGTGCATCAGCAGTATGGCTGTAGTGTGTTGATGGTCTCACACGACCTACACCGAGTGATGAAGGAATCAACCCAGGTGCTGTGTCTATACCATCACATTTGCTGCATGGGCCAGCCTGAAGTGGTGTTAAAAGACTCGCAGTTTAATGACCTATTTGCCGATCAAATGGGTGAACTCATGGCGAGTTACGAACACCATCACAATCATTGTCATCAAGACTAGCTTATTGGGCAAAGAGTTTCTTTGAAGCGCGCTGCAAGTAGTCGCCCTTGGTCACCTCAACCACCACATCCCAACGGCCTTTGAGTGGCAGTGTCACCTCTGCAGCATACACGCCATTACCTTGGGCAATCATGGGTACCGAGTAATCGTGCACTTGCTCTAGCGGACGATACAAATAAAGCGTGGCATTGGCGCCTTCAATACCCTGTCCACGCTGTGTGGCACGTGCTTGGTATGCTTGCACGACGTTGTGGGTCGCTACTGCTGGTGTTTTAAGACCCAATTGGTAGCCCTGAGCGGCCAACTGCTTTTTGTTTGCCAAGGTGTCGCCATAACTCTCACCACTGGCATAAGCATCGTCAACCACCAGTCCTGGATGCGTCTCCAAGGCGGTATTGATGCGATAAATGGTGGCGGCTACCAGAATGAAAAACAGGGTCAGGCCGACCACCATGGTCGGTGATTTGTGCATGCTCATGGCTTATCTCATGCTCTTAGGCGTAAAGAAAGTAGACTCATATTCTAGCACCGAACTTGAGCCTTTAACCACAAATACCACCTCGTTATTATTACCCACATCAGACTCATACGCCGTCAAATAAACAAAGATCGATTTCACATTACCCACTGGCACCAGGATGTTGTCCAAGCCTTCTTGCACGCTTAAGTTTTTAATCTTGCTGTTCACGGTAATCGAGACTGGCATGGTTGCCTTGGTCTTATTCAGCACCTTGAGTTCGTACTTGTTGCGAATAGAGCCGTCTGATAGCTGTACAAACAGCGGTTGACGCTCATGCAACACCTTAAGATCCATTGGCGCCAAGCTCATCAAGCCGTTGGCTAAGACCGCCAGTGACGCCAGCAAAATGGTTGAATAGATAATCACCCTTGGGCGCTTATACAATGCGCGCAACGGCTTGTTGAATTTCATTTCATCCAACGAGGTATAACGAATCAGGCCAATCGGTTTTTTAATCTTCTTCATCACCGCATCACAGGCGTCGATACACAGGCCGCAAGTGATACAACCGTATTCTTGACCCTGACGAATATCCACACCCGTTGGGCAAACCGTCACACACTGGTTACAATCAATACAATCGCCATTGCCTTCAATTTGCTTGCCTTTTTTCAGCTTGCCGCGTGGCTCGCCACGGTAAAAATCATAGGTTGGCAGGATGGTTTGCTTGTCGGTCATTGCACCTTGGATACGTGCATAAGGACAGATCCAAAGACAGGTTTGCTCACGCATAAAGCCGGCAAACACATACGCACCTAAGGCAATTGCCAGCGTGATGCCAACCGTGGTTGAGGTGAGATTGCCGCTAAAGTAATCTGCCCAGGTCACGTCAAAGTACAGCATCCAGGTGATACCCGATAATAGCGCCACCGCAATCCATAGCAGATGTTTAAGCAGTTTAATGCCCAGCTTTTTCACCCCCCAAGGGGCAGTCTCTAGCTTGCGTCGTTTGGCTGGCGCACCTTCAATCTTATCTTCAATAAAGGTGTAAATATCAGTCCAAACCGTCTGGAAACAAAAATAACCACAAAAAACACGGCCGGCCACCGCAGTCATGGCTGCCAACAAAATGGCCAAGAACAACAACACCATGGTCAACATCCAAATATCTTGCGGGAAGATGGTGGCATCAAACAAGTGGTATTGACGATTCTCCACATCAAATAAAACCGCTTGCTTGCCATTCCAAGTCAGATACGGCAGTAAGAAAAACGGCGCCCAAACCGCCATGGTGATCCATTTAATATTACGGAATTTGCCACCCATGCGCTTGGCATGTACGGTTTTTTCGCCTAGGTTTTGCACCCATTGCTCACCTTCTTCGTAAAGGTTTTCAACTTGTATGTTTTTATCCGTCATAAATGGTCCGTTGTGGTATGAATTTAAGATGCCAACATCATACCATCAAACGTTTGTTTTTTTCTTGACCGGCATCAAGTTCATAGGCGCTAAAGCACCATAGATATCAGGGTCTTTTCTCTGATATAATGAGCGCTTTTTTTCAACAGACATCCATCATGAAAGAGATTATTGAACAAGCTTTTGAAGACAGAGCCAACCTAACGCCACAAAATGCCAGCGCTGAAGTCAAACAAGCCGTGGCTGAGGCCATCCATCTACTAGATTCAGGTCAGGCGCGTGTGGCTGAGCGACGCGGTGTGGGTGACTGGGTGGTAAATGAGTGGCTAAAAAAGGCCGTGCTGTTGTCGTTTCGTCTAGAAGACAACCAGCCTATGTCTGGCGGCTTTACTCAATACTACGACAAAGTACCTTCAAAGTTTGCCGACATGAGTGCAGAAGAATTCAAAGCCAGTGGCGTACGCGTGGTACCACCAGCCACTGCACGTCGCGGTTCATACGTGGCGCCAGACACAGTACTGATGCCATCTTACGTTAACATTGGTGCTTATGTCGATTCAGGCACCATGGTTGACACTTGGGCCACGGTTGGCTCTTGCGCGCAAATTGGTAAAAACGTTCACCTGTCTGGTGGTGTAGGCATTGGTGGCGTGTTAGAACCACTACAGGCTTCGCCAACCATCATTGAAGACAACTGCTTTATTGGTGCTCGCTCGGAAGTGGTAGAAGGCGTGGTAGTCGAAGAAGGCTCGGTCATCTCCATGGGTGTGTACATCGGCCAATCAACGCGTATTTTCAATCGCGAAACTGGCGAGATTAGCTATGGTCGCATTCCAGCAGGTTCGGTTGTGGTATCGGGCAACCTACCATCAAAGGATGGCTCTTACTCGCTCTACTGCGCGGTTATTGTTAAGCAAGTAGACAGCAAGACCTTGTCTAAGGTTGGTATTAACGAGCTGCTTCGCGGCATCTAAGCCTTTACCGAGACTGCATCAAAAAACCCGCCATCCGGCGGGTTTTTTATTGACTGCTGTTCTAGCTGCAAGGCTTAGAGTAGCACCGATAAAGCAATGCCCAAAAAGATCACCATGCCCAGGTAATGGTTGTGCAAAAATGCCTTAAAACAGGCGGTTTTTTCCCTATTTTTAATTAAAAACTGATGATAAATCATCAAAATGGCCGAAAATAGTACCGAAATATCGTAAATTTGTGACAAATTAAAGGATTTTCCGATATTTATTAGCAAAAATACCAAAATAATCTGCAATATTCCAATAATCCAACGATCATATTGGGCAAATAGTACTGCGGTTGATTTCACCCCAATGGCCAAGTCTTCTTCTCGGTCGGCCATGGCATACATGGTGTCATAAATCACCGTCCAAACCACCGTGGCAGCAAATACCCAAAGAGTCTCCGCCTGCAGCGTATTGCTGGTCGCACTAAAGGCCATGGGTACACTCATGGCAAAGGCCAAACCCAGGACAAACTGTGGCAGATGCGTCCAACGCTTGGTAAAAGGATACAAGGTGGCCAAAAAGGCCGCTACAAATGACAATTGAATGGTCAGCCAATTGGTCATCAGCACCAATAAAAACGCCACCACAACCAGGCCTGCAAATAGCTTTAGTGCCGAGCCCGGGCTAATTTCACCGGCGGTAATGGGTCTGAGTGCAGTGCGTTCAACATGCTTATCAATCTCTCGGTCGGCATAATCATTAATCACACAACCGGCCGAGCGCATCAGCACTACGCCCAGGGTAAAAATCAACAGCAGCTCTAGGCGTGGCCAGCCATCTGCGGCCAAAAATAAGGCCCAGAGTGTTGGCCATAATAGCAGGTAAATGCCAATCGGTCGATCCAGACGCATTAGGCGAAAATACACATTCATAGACGCTCCAAAAAGTCTTGCAATTCCTTAGAGAGTGGCGCCTTGATGGTCTGTAGTTCACCACTGCTGGGATTGCTAAAGGTGAGTTGGTGGGCGTGCAAAAACAAACGGTTCAGGCCCTTGTCCTGTGCTTGTTGATTAAAGTCAGTATCGCCATATTTATCATCGCCCGCCAACGGATGGCCGGCATATTTGGCATGTGCACGAATCTGATGCATGCGCCCAGTCTCAATCAACACCTCCACCAATGACGCACTAAAGTCTGCCTGGTCAAAATTCTTCAGTGGTTGAAAATGACTGACCGAGGGTTTGCCTTGGTTGTCCACCACCACAGCTCGAGAGTTTTGCGCCAGTGGTGCATCGATGGTATGGCGTTTTTTGCGCCAAGTGTGTTGCACCAAAGCGGTATAACGCTTTTCCATTTGATGCGTGCTGAGTTGCTCGTGCAGGTCTTTTAACACCGATCGCTTCTTGGCAATCAGCAGCACGCCCGAGGTGGCCCGATCCAAACGATGTACTAACTCTAGTGGCTGATTGTAAAGCACCCTAAGTGCCTCAATCGCACCGGTATTAATGCCACTACCGCCATGCACCGCCAAACCGCTGGGCTTGTTAATCGCCAATAGGCCTTTGTCTTCAAATAAAATGGCATCTTGCAATAACTGCGAGAGTGAATCCGATACTTTGGTTGGGGTTTGTTCTGCCGTGCGAATGGGCGGAATGCGTACGATGTCGCCAATTTTCAACTTGTAATCTGACTTTTTACGGCCCTTATTAACCCGCACTTCGCCCTTGCGAATCACCCGGTAGATGTGCGACTTAGGCACCCCTTTGAGATGCTTTAGCAAATAATTATCCAGGCGCTGACCCTGGGCGGCTTCATCAATGGTGTGAAACTTAACCGCCATCGTCGCTCTAGAGTTTGAACAAACGATTAAAGTTATTGGTCGTCGCCTCGGCAATCGACTCAATCGACTCGCCGCGTACCTCGGCCAATTTCTCGGCCACGTAATAGGTATAGGCCGGTGAATTGGTTTTGCCTCGATAAGGCACTGGTGTTAAATACGGTGCATCGGTCTCTACCAACAAGCGATCCAACGGCACCTTTTTTGCCACCTCTCTAAGCTCAGCAGCGCTTTTAAACGTTAGCACGCCTGAGAAGGAAATGTAAAAGCCCAGATCCAGGGCTGCCTTGGCAGTTGCCCAGTCTTCCACAAAGCAGTGCATCACACCTGGCTCAGCCTGCTCTTCTTGCAAAATGGCGATGGTATCCGCTTTGGCATCACGCGTATGAATAATCAGTGGCAGCTGGGTTTGTTTGGCCGCTTCAATATGGCGTCTAAAGCGCTCTCGTTGCCAGTCAGCCGTGTCCTTATCAATGTGAAAATAATCCAAGCCAGTCTCACCAATGGCAATCACCTTGGGCTGATCTGCCAGTTTCACCAGCTCTTCGACACTGGGCTCATGCCCCTCTTGGTGGGTTGGGTGTACACCAACCGAGGCATAAACTGAGTCATATTGGTGCGCTAAGGAGACCACCGTTTGCTGATGCTCCACATCCAGACAAACGCATAAGAATTGCTTGACCTGCATCTCATTGGCGTGTGCCAATAGCGAGTCCATTGAGCCACCAAAGTGCTCAAGATCAATGTGATCTAGGTGACAATGTGAGTCAACAATATGCATACTATAGTCCCAATTTCTTGAATAAATCTTTGGCCTTGTCGCCCAGCTGACCTTCTAAGCCATCCAGCTCTTTTTCCAATTGCTTGCGTAGACTGGCCTTAATCTGATCCTCAGCAAAGCGCAGACCACGCTCTTCTAGTACTTTTTGCGCTCTGGATAGAATCACCCGAGAGAGCTCGGCGCCCAACTGCTGAGCTTCCACCCCTTGCGTGCCGCCAAAATCCTGAATAAGCGTATCTGGTACCACCACGGTATCCACCAAGAACTCGCTATCCACAGAGATCTGTGTGTTCACAAATGCCAATTGCTTAATCGCCACACGATAAGCAGATGACTGTTGCTGTGTGGTGCGACTATGGCCAGCCCCCTGGCTTGGTGCTGCGCTCTGGGCGCCTTCTAGCTGTTGAAACCACTGAATTAAATTCACCCGGTTTTGCTTTTGTTCTAAATAGAAAGTGACCCCATCAAAAATCAGGCGCTCGATCAACAACAACTGTGAGTCTACGCCGCCAACATTCAAGGTCATGTGGTCTAAAGTAGCCAGATGTGGTTTTTTAAAGCCAGGCAAGTTGTCCACTTTGACAAAATCAAGCCTTAGATCTGCCTGTAATAAGTCCATGCTGACATCGCCAATGCTCACAGGGGTATTGAGTGTCTGCGTGGCATGAGACTGCAAGTGTCTTTGCAGTAGTCGGTCTGCACTAAGGAGCGCTAAGACAGCCAATAATACGATGAGTGATAAGAGTTTCTTTAGCATAATTAAGGATGAATCTTTAATAAAACGCGTTTATCCGACACATAGGGTACCGGGGTTGAGATCACCGATACTTCAAGCTGCGCCGGCACTTCCAACTCAAAATGATCGCCTTTCATTAATAAGTAGCTGCCATTATCACACAGCAGATGTTTGGTTAGCGCCAATGTTTTGTCAATCTGTGCAAACGCTCTGGAGGTGATTTGGCCGAAGCAATCTGCGGCTTGGTAGTCCTCAACACGTGCATTGATCACGCTGACATTGTCTAGCTGCAGCTGGGTTTTGGCAAACTGCATAAAGCGGCATTTTTTGCCCACACTGTCTAGTACGCTCACCGATAACTCAGGTCGCATAATACCGATCACCAAACCCGGTAGACCGGCGCCAGCGCCCACATCTAATAAAGGCTCGTCACCCAGGTGCTCGATGATCGATAGACTGTCAATTAGGTGTTTTTTCACCCCTTCTTCCACATCCCTGATGGCGCTTAGATTATAGGTTTTATTCCACTTCAGAATCAGCGCCAAATAATCCAACAGCTGGTCAGCTTGGGTCTCACTTAGGTGCAAACCCATTTGCTCGGCACCGCCCACCAATAATTCGCGACTATCCATGATAGGTTTTTAAATAGACCAATAGAATCGAGATCGAAGCCGGGGTTACGCCCTGAATGCGACTGGCTTGACCAATGGTGTCTGGTTGATGCTGTTTAAGCTTTTGTCTAACCTCGCTAGACAAGGCCTTGATGGCGTCATAATCCATCTCACTCGGCAGCCGTGTGTGCTCGTTTTTGCGGTATTTCTCAATTTCGTCCAGCTGACGTTTGATATAACCCTCATACTTGACCTGATTCTCCACCTGGTCAGCTACCACTGGATCCTCAACAAACGGTTGCGCACTCTGGATTTGGCTGAGCAACTGATAGTTCACCTTGGGGCGTTTTAACAAGGCCTCTAGTGAATATTCATGATTTAGGGTTTCGCCCAATACTGCGGCTGCTTGCGCGTCATCGGCCTGAACCCAAGTCGATTTTAAGCGTTGCTTCTCCTGGGATACCTGCTCATATTTGGCTGCAAATGCCGCCCAACGCGACTCATCAATAAGGCCCAGGTCTTTGGCGATTGGCGTTAGACGCTGATCCGCATTGTCCTCTCTAAGCAACAGTCGATACTCGGCTCTCGAGGTAAACATGCGATATGGCTCGTTGGTGCCCTTGGTGATCAGATCATCCACCATCACCCCAATATAAGACTCGTCACGCTTTGGTTCCCAAGGTGCTTTTTCCAGCACCGCGCAGCCGGCATTAACACCGGCCAACAAACCTTGGGCAGCTGCCTCTTCATAACCCGTGGTACCGTTAATCTGTCCAGCAAAATACAGACCCGAGATTTTTTTCACCTCCAGGGTTTGCTTCAACCCGCGCGGATCAAAAAAGTCATACTCAATGGCATAACCAGGACGCACAATATGCGCATCCTCAAAACCTTTGATCGAATGAATAAAGTCTTCCTGGGTTGCGTACGGCAACGAGGTTGACACGCCATTAGGATACACCTCATGCGTATTTAGACCCTCAGGCTCGACAAAAATTTGATGCGAATCGCGCTCAGAAAAACGCACCACCTTATCCTCAATCGACGGACAATAGCGCGGGCCAATGCCTTCGATATTGCCGGTATACATCGGCGAGTCTTTGAGACCAGCGCGAATAAAGTCATGGGTCTGCTCGTTGGTGTGTGTAATATAGCAAGGAATCTGCTGCGGATGATCGCTAGGCTTGCCCATAAACGAGAAGCTGGGCAATGGGAAATCGCCCGGCTGCTCTTGCATCACCTCATAGTTTAAGGTACGCCCATCCAGACGCGGCGGTGTGCCAGTCTTAAGACGACCGACGCCCAAATCATAGTCGCGCAACTTAGCCGCCAAGGCATTCGAGGGCGCATCGCCAGCACGGCCGCCGGCATAGTTAACTTGACCAATATGAATTACCCCGCCCAAGAAGGTGCCCGAAGTTAGGATCACCTTGTCAGCGGTGAAGGTAAGCCCCATCTTGGTGATCACACCTTTGACCGTGTCGTTCTCTAAGATAATGTCATCCACGGCTTGCTGAAACAATTCCAGGTTATCCTGATTCTCTAGGGTATGGCGTATCGCCGCCTTGTACAACACACGATCGGCTTGCGCACGCGTGGCACGAACCGCTGGCCCTTTGGAGGCATTTAGCGTTCTAAATTGAATACCAGCCTGATCAATACAACGCGCCATGGCACCGCCCATGGCATCAATCTCCTTAACCAAGTGGCCCTTGCCAATACCGCCAATCGCTGGATTGCAGCTCATCTGCCCCAACGTCTCGATATTGTGCGTGATCAGCAAGGTCTTGACGCCCATGCGCGCAGGCGCCAAGGCGGCCTCGGTACCGGCATGGCCGCCACCAATCACAATCACTTGATAATGTTTCGTTTGATTCATCGTTGTTTGTTCAATAAAAAAGGCTCGTTAACACGAGCCTTTTTGATCAAAGATCGCGAGGCGCTTACTTAACGTTAGCGTCTAGCTCACCTGATACATATCTTTGGCTCATGGTATCTAATGAAGATACGCTAATTTTATCAGCTTGACCTGCTGAACCAAAGGCTTCGAAACGTGCCGCACAAATGTCTCTCATCGCATCAGTTGACTCTTTCAAGAACTTACGAGGATCGAAGTTTGCTGGGTTTTCAGTTAGATGACGACGCACCGCACCGGTTGACGCCATACGCAAGTCAGTATCGATGTTAACTTTACGCACACCGTTCTTAATACCTTCTTGAATTTCAGCTACTGGTACACCATAAGTTTGACCCATGTCACCACCGAAGTCGTTGATGATCTTCAACCACTCTTGTGGTACTGACGATGAACCGTGCATCACTAGGTGTGTATTCGGTAGACGCTCATGGATTTCCTTGATGCGGTCAATACGTAGAATCTCACCCGTTGGCTCTTGCGTGAACTTGTAAGCACCGTGTGAGGTACCGATTGCAATCGCTAGCGCGTCAACGTTAGTTTGCTTCACGAACTCAGCCGCTTCTTCAGGGTCTGTTAGTAGCATGTCAAGGTCTAGTTTACCTTCAGCACCGTGACCGTCTTCTTCACCCATCTCACCGGTTTCTAGTGAACCTAGGCAACCTAGCTCACCCTCTACTGATACACCACCAGCATGAGCCATCTTCACAACCTCAGCCGTTACGCCAACGTTGTACTCAAATGAAGCGGGTGTTTTACCATCTGCCTCTAGTGAACCGTCCATCATCACTGATGAGAAACCTGACTGGATTGAACGCAGGCATACCGCTGGCTCAGAGCCGTGGTCCTGGTGCATTACCACTGGAATGTGTGGATACATCTCAGTCGCTGCCGAGATTAGGTGACGTAGGAACGGCTCGCCAGCATAACCACGTGCACCTGCAGAACCCTGCATGATAACTGGTGAGTTAGTCTTGTCCGCTGCTTCCATGATCGCATGAACCTGCTCCATGTTGTTTACGTTAAACGCAGGCATACCGTAACCGTTCTCTGCCGCGTGATCTAGTAATTCTCTTAATGAAATTAACATTGTTATTACTCCTATCTTTTACTTTACTTTTTTAAATTAATAATTGGCTTCACCAACACGAAGAATCTTCATCAAGTTGGTACCGCCAGATTTGTCCTTATACATACCTTTGGTCAATATTACCAAATCGCCATCCTGAACCGCCTGGTTTTTTGTCAGGTTTTCAATCACCTTAGCATTCACCTGGTTCCACTCCTCATGTGAGTCTTTGTTAATACCGCAGGGATACACACCACGATACAAAGTCACCTTACGCAAGGTTGGCACACAATCACTCATGGCATAAATCGGAATGTTAGAGCTCATGCGTGACATCCATAGTGCCGTTTTACCCGACTCGGTGAGTGAGGCAACCGCTTTCACCTCTGGATGGTGGTTGGCTGCATACATGGTACTCATGGCGATGGTCTCGTCAATATGCTCGAAACGCTCGTGCAAACGATGATGCGATGTCTTAGCAATACGATTCTTCTCTGCCTCGATACAAACCTCATGCATGGTCTTCACCGCGTTTTGCGGGAAGTCACCAGCCGCTGTTTCCGCAGACAGCATCACTGCATCAGTACCATCAAGTACCGCATTGGCCACGTCGAATACCTCGGCACGGGTTGGAATTGGATTGTGAATCATCGACTCCAGCATCTGTGTTGCAGTGATCACCACGCGGTCGTTAGAGCGCGCCAGTTTGATCAAACGCTTTTGCTGTGCTGGCAACTGTGGGTCACCAATTTCAACGCCTAAGTCACCACGGGCAACCATAATGCCAGCTGACTCTTGAATGATGTCATTGATAATCTCATCAGCCAATGACTCAGCGCGCTCAATCTTAGAGATCACGCCAGCCTGCGAACCGGCTTTGGCCAATAATGCCTTAGTTTCACGCACATCGTCGCCATTGATTGGGAATGACAGTGCGACATAATCTGCCTTAGCTTTAGCAGCGGTGACAATGTCTTGCTTGTCTTTCTCGGTCAAGGCATTGGCTGATAAACCACCACCACGAAGGTTAATACCTTTCTTGTCCGATAAAATACCCGCTTGGGTCACCGTGGTATTAATACGATTGCCTACAATGTTATCAACCTCAAGCACCACGCGACCATCGTCAAGCAGTAGCACATTGCCTGGCTTAACTTCTTGCGGCAAAGTTTTATAAGCAATACCGACCGCCTCTTGGGTGCCAGATTCCTCATCCATATCCGCATCTAGGGCAAACGTATCACCCACGGCTAGGTTGATCTTTTGACCGTCGGCAAACGCAGCGATACGAATCTTAGGGCCTTGTAGGTCCATCAACACACCAATATAGGTGTCGTTGGCCTTAGCCCAATCACGTACCGCTTTAACGCGCTCTAGATGTTCGTCTTCATGGCCATGTGAGAAATTAATGCGCACCACATTAGCACCTGCCTCCAACACACTTTCCAGAACGCCTGGTTTGTCGGTGGCCGGTCCTAAGGTGGCTAGAATTTTTGTTCTTCTAGGCAAAACTTACTCCGCCGCTCTCTCTTCTAGGATGGCTACCGCTGGTAGCTTCTTGCCTTCTAGGAATTCTAGGAAGGCACCGCCACCGGTTGAGATGTAGCTCACGCGATCTTCGATGCCGTACTTATCAACCGCGGCTAGGGTGTCACCACCGCCGGCAATTGAGAAAGCGTCTGACTCAGCAATCGCCATTGATAAGGTCTTAGTACCTTCGGCAAACTGATCGAATTCAAATACGCCCACTGGGCCATTCCAAACGATGGTACCGGCATTTTTCATAATCTCAGCCAACTGCTGCGCTGAATCTGGACCGATGTCAAAAATCATGTCATCGTCAGCCACTGTGTCAGCAGCCTTAGTTTCAGCCGCTGCTGATTCTGAGAATTCTTTACCGCAAACCACGTCTGTTGGTACCGGGATCTCACAGCTGTCCATTAGGCCTTTAGCAGTTGGAATTAGGTCATCTTCACACAGTGACTTACCAACGTTATGACCTTGTGCAGCAATAAACGTATTGGCAATACCGCCACCAACAACCAACTGGTCAACGATCTTAGACAATGACTCTAGTACGGTTAGCTTGGTTGATACTTTTGAACCGCCAACAATCGCCACCATTGGACGTGCTGGGTTGTCTAGCGCCTTGCCTAGGGCTTCTAATTCGCCCGATAGTAGTGGACCTGAGCAAGCCACTGGTGCATACTTAGCCACACCATGGGTTGAAGCTTGTGCGCGGTGCGCCGTACCAAAAGCGTCCATGGCAAAAATGTCGCATAGCGCTGCCATTTGCTTAGCCAGTTCATCATCGTTTGACTTCTCGCCTTTGTTAAAACGCACGTTTTCGCAAAGTACCACTTCGCCATCGTTCATTTCAACGCCGTTTAGCCAATCTTTCTCTAGACGAACCTCAACACCTAGTAGCTCAGTTAGACGATTCGCCACTGGCTGTAGTGAGAACTCATCCGCTGGCTCGCCTTCTGTTGGACGACCCAAATGCGACATTAGCATCACTTTGGCACCTTGTTTCATCGCAAGCTCGATGGTTGGTAGTGACGCCTTAATACGCTTGTCACTGGTTACAACGCCGTCTTTAATCGGCACGTTTAGGTCTTGACGAACAAGTACTCGCTTACCGTTCAAGTCTAGATCTGTTAAATTGATAACTGACATAAAAACCTCTGTTTTTGATAATTTTTTTAATATTTTAGAAGCAAAAAATCCAAACACGATGTTTGGAGACGCTTCATTGCAATTTAGTAATAAAACACAGCCCGCATCGCGGGCTGGTTATGTTGGCTGCTAATTAAGCGATGTGCTTAACTAGACGAAGCATGTTACACGTGTAACCGTACTCGTTATCGTACCAAGAAACAAGCTTAACAAACGTATCGTCTAGTGCGATACCCGCGCCTGAATCGAAGATTGATGAAGGGGTTGCACCACGGAAGTCAGAAGAAACAACCGCTTCATCTGTGTAACCTAGGGTACCAGCCATCTCGCCTTCAGAAGCTTCCTTCATTGCTGCGCAGATTTCATCATAAGTTGCTGGGTTGTTTAGCTCACAAGTTAGATCAACCACTGATACGTCAACTGATGGGATGCGGAACGCCATACCGGTTAGCTTGCCATTAAGCTCAGGTAGTACCACACCTACAGCCTTAGCTGCACCTGTTGATGATGGAATGATGTTTTCAAATACAGCACGACCACCTCTCCAGTCTTTCATTGAAGGACCGTCAACGGTTTTTTGTGTTGCAGTTGCTGCGTGAACTGTTGTCATTAGACCGCGCTTAAGACCCCACTTATCGTTGATCACTTTAGCGATTGGCGCTAGACAGTTTGTTGTGCAAGAGGCAGCAGATACGATTGCTTGACCTGCGTACTCGTTGTGGTTTACACCGTATACGAACATTGGTGTGCTGTCCTTAGAAGGGGCTGATTGAACCACTTTCTTAGCACCGGCGTCGATGTGCGCCTGGCAAGACTCTTCAGTTAGGAAGAAACCTGTACAGTCGATTACGATTTCCGCACCTACTTCATCCCACTTAAGATCTGCTGGGTTACGCTCAGCTGAAAGACGTACTTTCTTGCCGTCGATTACGAAGTTATCGCCTTCTACTACCACTTCACCGTCGAAACGACCTTGTGCTGTGTCATACTTAAGCATGTATGCTAAGTAATCGTTCTCTAGTAGATCGTTAATACCAACTACTTCTAATTCAGGGAAATCTTTCTGGATTGCACGAAAAGCCATACGACCAATACGACCAAAACCGTTAATACCTACTTTAATTGCCATTTTACTTACTCCTTTTATTGTTACATTTACGCTTAGTCAGCATAAATTCTGTTAAAGGCGCGCTTAAGCGGCGCACCTAATTCTTTAAATTAACCGATTACTGATTTAGCAGTAGCAACCACGTTGTCTACTGTGAAACCAAATTCTTTAAATAGTTCACCTGCTGGTGCAGACTCACCGAATGACTTCATTGCTACAATGCCGCCGTCTAGACCTACGTACTTGTACCAAGACTGATCCACACCGGCTTCAATGGCCACACGCTTCACACCTGGGGTTAGTACAGAATCACGGTACGCTGCATCTTGTGCATCAAAGGCCTCACAACAAGGCATTGAAACCACACGAACGTTTTCGCTCATGGCCTCTGCTGCTTCAACCGCTAGGCCAACTTCTGAACCGGTAGCGATAAAGATTACATCTGCATCGCCGTCGCAGTCCTTAAGCACGTAACCACCTTTCTCGATGTTTGCTACTTGCTGCTCATCACGCGCCATTGGTGTTAGGTTCTGACGTGAGAATACCAAGGCTGTTGGTGCATCGCCACGTAGAATCGCCATCTTCCAAGCAACCGCTGATTCGATCGCATCACAAGCTCTCCAAGTTTGGAAGTTTGGAATCACACGCATGGTTGCCATTTGTTCAACTGGCTGGTGTGTTGGGCCATCTTCACCCAGACCGATTGAGTCGTGTGTGTAAACGTAGATTGCGCCTAGCTTCATTAGGGCTGACATTCTTAGTGCATTACGCATGAATTCCATAAAC
>CAZMJI010000013.1:0-22453 GCA_964566765.1 uncultured Piscirickettsiaceae bacterium | reverse complement strand
CCAAACGACGGTGGTGATGCCAAACTGATGCACAGCATCCAGCAGGATTTAAACAGCATTAACCAATTGATTAGCGAAGCACTGAATGTCACCACAGCACTCAGCAAAGAAAACCAAGACCCCAGTCCACTGGCCATGGAACTGGATAAAGTGGTTAACAGCCTTAAGCAAAATAAAGCAGCCGTTAGCGTACACTATGAGCACAGTGGTGAGTGTCAAGCCGTGCTCTACCCCTTGGCCTTTAAAAGAGTGCTGGGCAATCTGATTAGCAACGCCATTCGTCATAGCGGCCAACAGCTTGTGGAGATCGTGGTTAGTTGCAACAAAGCGCAAACCTCCATACAGGTTAAAGATCGAGGTCCAGGTATTGATGATGCATTAAAAAGTAAAGTGTTTCAGCCTTTTTATCGACTGGATAAAAGCCGCAATAGCGCAACTGGTGGCAGCGGCCTGGGCCTGGCCATTGTGCGTCAATTAGCCGATTTGCACGACTGGCAGATTGAGCTCAAAGACAGAGTCGGTGGCGGTACCAATGCCATTCTCACCATCAACCACCAAGACGCTTAATAAGGCGATTTTCAGGCATTAAAAAAGCCAGTCAAAGACTGGCTTTTAACAAGCTAATAAAAGCTTTAATTATTCTTTGGTTTGCGCTGCCTCGTTTACTGCATCAGCCGCTTCTTCTGCTTGACGCATTTTTCTTGCCTCTTCTGCTGATGCTGGAATGTCGCGGTTATAGCCATAGTTCCACGGACCATTATTCATTGGGCCAAATGAGTTTGAGCGAGAGTCGAAGCCCCATGGTGCGGTGCTGGTGCCAAAATTAAATGGCTGGCTATTGCCGCCGAATGGACCCCAAGAGTTTGAATTGGTATTCCACTTAAATGGACCGCTGTTGTTGCCCCAGCCGTTATTGTTCCAAGGGCCCCAATTATTGTTACCACCCCAAGGGGCATTCCAATTGTTGTTACCACCCCAAGGTGTTGAGCTGCCAAAGTTAAATGGCTGCGAGCTGTCCCAGCTATTACCCCAGTTTGCTGATACGTTCAGCGCTAATACACTAAGTGAAATTGTTAGAATTTTTTTCATTTGTCTTCCCCTTTTTAAAAATAATCTCGAGTGATTATAAACCAATAAAAACCTTGAGACATAAAAAAGCCGACAGGATGCCGGCTTTCTATGATTAACGCAGTCTCAATTACTGAGCTGTGTTCTCTGATGCCTCAGCCTGTGGTGCTGGCGCAACGCGCTGGCGTGGACCATTATAGCCCCAAGGACCGCGGTTGTTCCAAGGGCCAGCGTTACCCCAAGGGCCACGGTTATTCCAAGGACCAGCGTTATTCCAAGGACCAGTATTACCACCCCAAGGGCCGCGATTTCTCACCCATGGTGGTACGTCGTCGTCATTATCAAACTCGTCCATCATGTCGTCCATCTCTTCGCTAAACCAATCTGGAGTAAACATACTGTGTGGATTATGGCCAATAAAGCCATTATCTTCCACATAGCGCGGACCCCAAGGGGTATTTTGCCAAACCCCATCACCGCCCCAAGGGCTGTTGTTATTCCAGAATGCACTAGCACTAACACTGGCTGCCATTAGTGAAACGGCCAATACTTTTTTCATGTTTGTCTCCCAATTATTAAAAACTCAAGTTTGATTATAAACTTTTAAACACAAAAAAAACCGGCAAAAAGCCGGTTTTTTTATCCATTAAGCTGATTTATTTTTGCTCAGCTTGTGGCATATTTTGCGGTACTGGCGCTGGACCATAAGGGGTCATCATATAGCCCTGTGGTGCAAAGCCATAGCCATTAGGGCCATAGTTATAAGGACCATAACCATAAGGACCGTAATAGTCGTCGTTCCAACCTTCGTCGAACTCGTCCATCATGTTCTCCATTTCTTCGAAGTACCAACGAGGATCCCAGTAGTCGTATGGGTTGTAACCAAAGATGCCATTGTCATCGTAGTAACCACCGTAGCCACCATTCCAATTGTTGTTATTCCAAAAAGCGTTTGCACTTAGTGCAGCCACCATAACAAAGATTGCCATTAGTTTTTTCATACTTTATTCTCCTATTGCTTGTATCGCCCATTCTCACAAGGGTTGTGCCTATTATTATATAACTCTAATATTATATAAACTTGATATAGATCAATAAGACATAAAAAAAACCGGCCATTAAGCCGGTTCTTTTTTCTACTTAGTAATTTGATTACTTAGCAGGTGCAACAGGTGCAGGTGCTACTGGTGCTTGTTGCATCCAAGGCGCTGGTCTGAAGTTGTTGGCTTGTGGCTGACCATAAGGACCGTAGTTGTAAGGGTTGTAACCATAGTAGTCGTTACCACCAAACTCACTGTCAAACTCGTCCATCATGTTCTCCATTTCTTCGAAGTACCAACGAGGATCCCAGTAGTCGTATGGGTTGTAAGCAAAGATGCCGTTGTCATCTGCATAACCGTAGCCGTTGTAGTTGTTGCCCCAAGGGGTGTTGTTACTATTCCAAAAAGCGTTTGCACTTAGTGCAGCTGCCATGGCAAAGATTGCAATTAGTTTTTTCATGGTTTATTCTCCATTGATTTGAATTAGGAAGGTATATTATAACACACTAATATAGATTAAGCAAACCTTAAAAACCACCTTGATAGGAACGGTAAGCCGGCAATGTAATTGGCGATTGGGTACCACCGCCCTGCGCTTCTTGCGTTTGAGAGAACGACATGGCGGCCGGGGTATTAAAGCTCGCAGCTTGCTGTGCTGGCGCTTGTGTCTCTAAGTAATACGCCTCATCAGGGGTCGGCATCTGATTCATGTTAAAGCGTTGCGCATTAACATTGTATGGCGCCCCGCCATAAGGATAAGGATAATTCTGATAACGTCTGTCTCTGCGATCACCGCGATCAAACACTTCTTCCATCCAATACATCGGTGTCCACACTGGCCAATCGTTATCATCGGGATGCTGGTAACCACTTTGGTAATTATTGAAATCTAAAAAAGCCTGAGCATTAAAGCTGGCAACACACAGGACAACTGTTGCGATTTTTTTCATGGTTTTTCTAAGGGGTTATGAATGTTTTTGATACAGCTTATGAATCTTTTAACGCTCTCATTATAAGGCTGAATTAGGCGGCTGTGGGTATAATACCAAGCCATGAATAAGACTCAACAATTGCAAAGCATTCTTGACAAGCGCATCATGATTTTAGATGGTGCGATGGGTACCATGATCCAAAAGCACCAATTAGGTGAGGCGGACTATCGTGGCGAACGTTTCAAAGATTGGTCAACACCCTTGCAAGGTAATAATGACTTACTGTCTTTAACCCAGCCTGAGATTATTAGAGACATTCACAAGGCTTACCTTGAAGCAGGTGCCGATATTGTTGAAACCAATACCTTTAATGCCACACAAACGTCTATGGCTGACTATCAAATGCAGGAACTTGCCTTTGAGATTAACGTTGCCAGTGCCAAACTGGCCCGAGAAGCAGCAGACGAGTACAGCACACCAGAGCAGCCAAGATTTGTGGCTGGCACCTTGGGTCCAACCTCTAAAACTTGCTCTATTTCACCCGATGTCAATGACCCGGGTTATCGTAATATCAGCTTTGATCAGCTGGTTGAAGTTTATAGTGAGGCTACTCGCGGTCTGATCGAAGGTGGTGCGGATATTATTCTGATCGAAACCATCTTTGACACACTCAATGCCAAGGCAGCAATCTTTGCCGTACAAAGTGTGTTTGAAGAAGATGGCGTTGAACTGCCGATTATGATCTCAGGCACCATTACCGATGCCTCAGGTCGCACCCTATCCGGCCAAACCACGGAAGCATTCTACAATGCCTTAAAGCACGCCAAACCAATCTCAATTGGCCTTAACTGCGCCCTAGGACCTGACCTCTTGCGTCAATACGTGGCGGAGATGTCGCGTGTGGCTGATACTTACGTTTCTGCCTACCCTAATGCCGGCTTGCCGAATGAGTTTGGTGAATACGATCTTGATGCATTGACCATGGGTGGTGAAGTTGGCGAATGGGCCAGCTCAGGCCTGGTAAACATCTTAGGTGGTTGTTGCGGCTCAACCCCAGAGCACATTCGCGCCATTGCGCAAATGGTCGAAGATACTGCACCTAGAAAGATTCCTGACATCGCTAAAGAGTGTCGTCTCTCAGGCTTAGAAGCGTTCAACATTGGCCAGGACAGCTTGTTTGTTAACGTCGGTGAGCGTGCCAATGTCACCGGTTCGGCCAAATTTAAGCGTTTGATTCTTAACGAGGAATATGAAGAGGCTTTGGATATTTGCCGAGCTCAAGTGGAAGATGGTGCGCAAATCGTTGACATCAACATGGATGAAGGCATGCTCGATGGTGAAGCGGCCATGGTACGCTTCTTAAATCTGATCGCCTCCGAACCTGAGATTGCCAAAGTGCCGATCATGGTGGATTCTTCCAAATGGGAGATTATTGAAGCCGGTCTGAAATGCACCCAAGGCAAGCCCGTGGTGAATTCCATCTCGCTGAAAGAAGGTAAAGACATCTTTGTTCATCATGCACACCTGTGTAAGCGTTATGGTGCGGCAATTATTGTCATGGCCTTTGACGAACAAGGCCAGGCTGATACTCATGCACGTAAGGTTGAGATTTGCACCAGAGCCTATCAAATCTTAGTGGAGGAAGTAGGCTTTCCACCTGAAGACATTATCTTTGATCCAAATATTTTTGCCGTGGCTACCGGTATCGAAGAGCATAACAACTATGGCCTAGACTTTATTGAAGCCACCCGCGACATTACCAACAACCTGCCTTATGCCAAAGTCTCAGGTGGTGTGTCAAACGTGTCATTCTCCTTTAGAGGCAACAATCCAGTACGCGAAGCCATTCACTCAGTGTTCTTATATCACGCCGTTAAAGCTGGCATGACCATGGGTATTGTCAATGCTGGTCAGCTGGTGGTCTATGACGACATTGACCCCAAACTGCGCCAGGCGGTTGAAGATGTGGTACTAAACACCGATCCAGAGGCCGGTGAACGCCTGGTGGAAATTGCCCCAGACTTCTCAGGCTCGGGTGAGACAAAAGACAATAAGAAAGACCTAGAGTGGCGCACTTGGCACGTTGAAAAGCGCTTGGAGCACGCCTTGGTTAAAGGTATTACCGAGTTTATTGATGAGGACACGCAAGAGGCCTTGGATAAGCTAGGTCGTCCTATTAGCGTGATTGAAGGACCGCTGATGGATGGCATGAACGTGGTGGGTGACCTGTTTGGCGCCGGCAAAATGTTCTTGCCACAAGTGGTGAAGTCCGCTCGTGTGATGAAAAAATCCGTGGCTTATCTAGATCCATTCCTAGAGGCTGAAAAAGAGTCTTGCGATAGCGGCCCACAAGGCAAAATCCTGATGGCTACGGTAAAGGGCGATGTGCATGATATTGGTAAGAACATTGTAGGCGTGGTGCTGTCTTGTAATAACTACGAGATCATCGATCTGGGTGTAATGGTGCCAGCAGAACAAATTCTAGAGACCGCCAAACGCGAAGGTGTGGATATTATTGGTCTATCGGGACTCATTACCCCATCATTGGATGAAATGGTTCATGTGGCTGAAGAAATGACCCGCCAGGGCTTTGAGATTCCGCTGATGATTGGTGGTGCCACCACCTCGATTGCACACACGGCAGTGAAAATTGAACCCGCTTATAATAAGGGTGTGTTTTATGTGCAAGACGCCTCTAAGTCGGTCGGTGTGGCCACCGCCCTACTCTCTGAGGAACTAAAACCAGCACTAATGGACAACACACGCCAAGAATACGCTGGCGTTCGAGAGCGTCGCGCTAATAAGAGCAGCGCCAAGCTGCTGAGTTTAAAAGCGGCCAGAGCCAATCGCCCAGCACTCTCTTTTGATCAGATTAAAGCACCGAAGACACTGGGCGTACAAGTCTTTAATGAGTTTGACTTAGCTGAGATTTACGCCTTTGTCGATTGGACCCCATTTTTCAGAACCTGGGAGTTGGCAGGCAAGTTCCCTAACATCTTGACCGATGAGGTGGTGGGTGAGTCAGCCAGCAAGCTGTATGAAGATGCTAAGGCTATGTTTAAACAAGTGATTGATCAAAAGCTGCTAACGGCTAATGCGGTTATTGGCACCTTTAAAGCCAATAGCGTTAATGAAGACATCGAGATTTATGCGGAAAATGGTGAGATCTTAACCACATTAAACCACCTGCGCCAACAACTGGACAAAAAAGGTCATACACCGAACTTCTGTCTGAGTGATTTCATCGCGCCTAAGGACAGTGGTATCACCGATTATATGGGCGCCTTTGCCGTCACTGCGGGCGTCAACATTGAGCCACTGGTTAGCGCTTATGAGGCCGATCATGATGACTACAATGCGATTATGATCAAGGCCGTGGCGGATCGCTTGGCCGAAGCCTTTGCTGAGCTGATGCACTACAAGCTGCGCACGCAGATCTGGGGTTATAGTGATGAAGACTTTGACAACGAAGCCTTAATTGCCGAACAATTCCCAGGTATTCGCCCAGCACCAGGCTATCCATCTTGTCCTGAACACAGCGAAAAAGAAAAGCTTTGGCAGCTACTGGATGTAGAGACCAATACCGGCATGACCCTGACCAGCTCTTATGCCATGTTGCCAACCGCCTCAGTCAGTGGCTGGTATTTTGCCCATCCGGAAGCACGCTATTTTGGTGTGGCTAAAATCAATCAAGAGCAAGTTGAAGATTATGCCAAGCGCAAAGGTGTCTCGATCGAGCAAGCTGAAAAGCTATTGTCACCCAATCTGCAATAAGCCTTACCAATAAGCCGGATTGTCAAACGCCTGAACACAAGTTGGACGCTCGTTAATCACTGGAATGGCCGAACCCGTTAAGGAAATCACCTGCCAACCCTGCGGCATCGACAATGGCAGTGGTGCCTTGATTTGTGTCTCTGAGAGTGCTTGAAAGCCTACTTTGCTGTAGAAAGCCGGATCGCCATAGGTAATTACCAACTCAACCGCTTGTGCTTTAAGCTGCGCCAAACCATAGCCAATCAGTGATTGTCCCACGCCCCGACCTTGATACTCAGTGGCAACGGCGACCGGGCCTAGTAAGTACACATTGATGTCTTGGTTAAAATCCAGTCGCGTTAAAAAGATAGCAGCAATCAACTCATCCGCCTCATGGGTGGCAAAACACCAGACTTGTGCGTTATCAATGGCTAAGGCCAGCTCAGCAGCCAATTCACCCACTAAGCGCCCTTCTGCTTTGCTTTCGGCCTCTGAGAATACCGAATCAAACAAGGTCATCAACGGCACTTGCTCGTCTTTGTTTAGAGTTTTGTGTTGCCAACTATGCATGGATACAATCAATCAGACGCTGAACTTGACGCGTGCAACAACCATTGCCATCCGTGGCATAGGTTTGCGCTCTGACTTGCTCAATGGTGGTTGCACCCTGAGCAATGGTATTAATCACCACCCGCTTCGGCACACTATTACAAACGCAAAGATTTTTCTCCAGGTTTTGTTTCAGAATCTCGGGCAGCTTGTCTAAAGGGTTGGCAACAATCTTAGACATCTGAGTGGCTAATTTAGGCGTTAACCTCAATACTACGCAATTCTTTGGCCAGTTGATCTAACGATTTGTTGATTAGCTTATAGGCACCTTCGGCGCCAAATTTCTTGGCCAGTTCCAAGGCTTCATTGATAACCACTTTATACGGCACTTCGATGCTATTTTGTAGTTCGTAAGTACCTAGGTATAGCACCGCATGCTCTACTGGACCCAGCTCTTCGGTTTCACGCTCTAAGGTTGGTGCAATCAGTGCATCCAATTCACTACGAGACTTAGCAATGCCTAAGAATAGGTTAGAGAAAAAGGCTTTAGAGATCTTACCTTCTTTTTGGTTAAGAAACTGCTGCTCAATCTTGAGTATCTCACCACCTGAGATCAGGTACTGATACAAGGCTTGAACCACGCGCTCTCTGGAGCGTTGCTTGGGGGTAATAAAGGCCATTAAAACGCTTGAGAGTCCGCTTGTTCCATCAGATACAACATCTCGATCATGGCCATGGTGGCCTCTTCGCCTTTGTTGCCTTTGTAGCCACCAGCACGGCCAATGGTTTGATCCATATTCAGTGTGGTCAGTACACCAAAGGTGGTTGGGATTTCGTAGTTGTATGAAACATCGGCAATGCCTCTAGAGCATTCATTACAAACATAAACGTCGTGTGGTGTCTCGCCTCGAATCACCGCACCTAGGGTGACAATGCCGTCATATAGCGACTCACCGCTGTCGTCTTTCTGCTCAGCAATACGCTTGGCCAGTAGTGGAATCTCAAACGCGCCTGGTGCATAAAACACATTGACATTGGTTTGATCAATGCCATATTTGTCCAAAGTTTCTTTGGCGGCCTCTAGGAGTGCGTTGCCAATATCTTGGTAAAAATAACCCACGATAATGGCAATTTTTTTATCGGCTAAAAAGCTTTCGTTGGCTGATGGGTCAAATTTAAATTCCATGCTTGTTCTCCTAATGACTCATGTCTACATATTCAACAACTTCAAGGCCAAAACCCTTTAGGCCGTGTAGTTTTCTTGGCGAGCCCAAAATACGCATTTGTCTAACACCCAGGTCTGAGAGGATTTGTGCACCCACACCATAAGTCTTAATGTCGTCGCCGCCGGCAAAGCCGATACTGCTATCCACTCTGTGTAGAATCGACTGATCGGTTTGCTTTCTCAGTAGTAGTAGCACACCAGAGTCTGATTTGGCAATATGCGATAGTGCCGCATCCACACCAAAGCCCTTAGTAGATTCGTGCAACACGTCTCTTAGGGTGTCTTCCATATGTACGCGCACACAGGCCACTTGGCCTTCGCCCAACTCACCTTTGACCAGCGCCAGATGGGTTTCCTCATGAATGCTGTCTAAGAAAGACACCAATCTAAACTCACCATACTCGGTGCTAAAGGCGCGCTCACTAATGCGCTCAATGGTTTTCTCGTTCTCAATACGATAAGAAATCAGATCTTCAATCGTACCCCACTTAATGCCATGTTTCTCTGCAAAGATTTCTAAGTCATCACGACGCGCCATCGAGCCGTCTTCATTGAGAATCTCCACAATCACTGAGGCTGGCTCCAGTCCTGCTAAACGCGCTAAGTCGCAACCTGCTTCGGTATGACCCGCACGAATCAGTACACCGCCCGGTTGCGCCATCAGTGGAAAGATATGACCCGGCTGTACAATGTCCTCAGGTTTGGCATCTGCTGCTACCGCATCCAGTACGGTCTTGGCACGATCGGCCGCTGAGATACCTGTGGTTACGCCATTGGCCGCTTCAATAGAAACGGTAAAGTTGGTACCATTAGCGTCGCCATTGTGGCTCACCATCAACGGCAGGTTAAGCTGTTTGCAGCGCTCTTGTGTGAGCGTTAGGCAGATCAAGCCACGGCCGTGAGTGGCCATAAAGTTAATATCTTCTTTGGTGACGGTAGCGGCCGGCACAATCAGATCACCTTCGTTTTCACGATCCTCGTCATCCATCAGGATGATCATCTTGCCGTTTTTATAATCCTCTAGGATTTCTTCAATGCTGGCTTTCGCTTTCATAATCTCTTTTAGTTATTTGCAAGTAACTGCTCTAGGTGGCGCGCAATAATATCGACCTCAAGGTTGACCTTCGAGCCAACTTCCAACTCACCCAGCGTAGTGGCACTTAGCGTATGCGGCACAATATTAATACCAAATACCTCGCCTTCAATCTCATTCACGGTGAGTGAAACGCCGTTTAAGCACACAGAGCCTTTTCTGGCAATGTATTTTACCAAACTCTGGGGAGCGCTAATTTTAAAACGTGTTGACTCGCCCTCTGTGTACTTATCCACCACCTGAGCTACGCCATCTACATGACCACTCACCAGGTGACCGTCAATACCCTGATTCAATCTTAGGGCTTTTTCCAAGTTGACCTGCGCACCTGCGCCCAATTGACCAAAGGTGGTGCAATCTAGCGTCTCTTGCGACAGATCTGCCACAAAATAATCCTCACCTGTCTCGATCGCAGTTAGACACACGCCATTGGTGGCAATCGAGTCGCCAATGGCCACACTAGAGAAATCCAGTTGGCTTGAAGAGAAACGCAAAGTTGCACCTTTGTCAGATGCGCTAATCTCAGCGATTTCGCCCAATGCTTGAATAATGCCAGTAAACATAAGTCTGTGTGACGGATAAAAGCGCTAATTTTACGCTATTTTGCTTGCTTTTTTTCAAGGCAATAGCAAAAACTCGCACCCAAGAGTACCACCATCCAGGCCAAGTAAACCCATAGCATCAGCAGCATGGCGGCAGACAAAGCCCCATAGATCAGCTCGTAGATTGGGAAGTATTGAATATAGAGGAAAACTGCATATTTCAACAGCTCTAGCAAGATGGCCACCAAAACACCGGCTTTTAGCGCATTGGAGAAGCGCACCATCTCCACCGGCACAAAGTAGTAAATCATGGCCAGGCCCACACTGGAGAGCAACCAAGGCAGGTACTGGCTCACCTCGGTCCAGATGCTGAGGTTATTCAGTAGTTCTGAAGCGGCAATATAAGAGCTGGCAAACAAGGAAGCGCCCAATAAAATCGGCCCTAAAAACAACACAAAGGCATAGGAGATAAGTCCTTCCATCCAGTGACGGTGGTGCTTTTCATGCCAAACCAGATTAATACGTCTGTCAATCTCATACAGCAGTAACAAGACTGCAAAGATCAAAAAGCCCATACTCATGCCTTTGATGTTTTGTGCGTGCAAGACGAAATCGGCAATATAGTCTTTGGCAACGCCGTAGTTTTTCGGCAGCAGATGGGTAAATAAAAACTGCTCTAAGTGGGTTTGCAGCTGGGCAAAATACGGCGACAGTGAGAAAACACTTAAGCCCAGTGTTAAGGATGGCACTAAGGCAAATAAGGTATTAAAAGATAAGACAGCGGCGCCATCAAAACCCTCGCGCTTAACAAATCTTTTTAATACCTGGGCAATCATTGTTGTGACAATAAATAATCCTCGTAGTTACCGGCGTAGTAGTTTGCACCTGTATCAGTCAGCTCAATCACCTTGGTTGATAATGACGACACAAACTCTCTATCATGACTGACGAAAATCAAGGTACCTTCGTAGTTCTCTAGGGCCAAGTTTAGCGCCTCGATCGACTCCATGTCCAAGTGGTTGGTTGGCTCGTCCATCAATAAGATATTAGGCTCTTGCAGCATCAGTCTACCAAATAGCATTCTACCCTTCTCACCACCTGATAATGACTTAACACTCTTTTTAATGTCTTCTTTACCGAACAGCATCTTGCCCAGCACAGCGCGCATGTCTTGCACATCCTGATCTGGTTGTTTAAACTGACTCATCCAATCCAACACACTCATGTCTTTCTCAAAGTCTTCGTTATGATCCTGTGCGTAATAGCCAATATTGGCATTCTCGCTCCATTTGATCTTACCCGCATCAGGCGTTAACTCGCCAACCAAGGTGCGCAACAAGGTGGTTTTACCCACACCATTTTGACCAATAATGGCCACACGCTCACCCACTTCATAGATAAAGTTAAGGTCTTTAAACACCTGCAGGTCGTCAAAATTCTTGGACAAGCCCTCCACTTCAACCACATTACGATGCAGCTCTTTGTCTTGCTTAAAGATGATATAAGGACTCACGCGCGAGGATGGCTTCATATCGTCCAGTTGAATCTTATCCAACTGTTTTAGACGCGAGGTGGCTTGCTTAGACTTAGAGGCGTTTGCACTAAAGCGCGAGACAAAGTGCTTAAGCTCTTTAATCTTGGCCTCTTTCTTGGCATTATCCGCCTGCATCTTCTCTTGGATCGCGGTTGAGGCAATCATAAAGTCGTCATAGTTACCTGGGAAGACCTTAATCGCACCGTAGTCCAGATCCGCCATGTGGGTACAGACCGAGTTTAGAAAGTGACGATCGTGCGAGATGATAATCATTGTCGCCTTACGCTCTTTAAGAACATTTTCTAACCAGCGAATGGAGTTAATGTCCAAGTTGTTGGTTGGCTCATCTAGTAGCAAGATATCTGGATCTGAGAACAGAGCTTGCGCCAAAAGCACACGTAGCTTCCAGCCTGGGGCAATCTCACTCATCGGACCATAGTGTTGATCTTCAGGAATGTCTAGACCCAATAGTAATTCACTGGCAGATGACTCGGCCATATAGCCATCCATTTCCGCAAATTTCATCTCTAGCTCGGCCACCTTAATGCCGTCTTCTTCACTCATCTCAGGTAGTGCGTAAATGCGGTCTCTTTCTTGCTTGATTTCCCACAACTCTTCGTGACCCATGATCACCGTATCAACCACGCGGAAATCCTCATAAGCAAACTGATCCTGGCGCAAAATACCCAAACGCTCGCCTTCTGACACGGTGACATTACCATGGGTTGGCGTCAACTCACCGGTTAGGATTTTCATAAAGGTTGATTTACCACAACCATTGGCGCCAATCAGTCCATAGCGGTTACCATCTTGAAATTTCAGTGAAATATTCTCAAACAAAGGTTTTTCACCAAATTGCATGGTGATGTTTGCAGTCGAAATCATAATCTGTCTTTTAGGCCGAAATAAAAGCGAATATTATCCCATACGAATGATAAATGACTCAAGTATTAATGGTATAAATATACATCGCGATGATGCAGTTGACTCTCTAGTATTGGTGTTTGACAAAACCGGACAAAAGCCTGACAAAAAACTCTTATTCACCCTCTTGTCACTACTGGCTTTTGGGTGGATTATGTCGTTCTCGGCCTCACTGGGACACTTCAATAGTTATAGCTACTTTATCAAACAAACGCTGTATATTGTCATTGGTCTGAGTGTCGGCCTATTCGTGCTAAAAACACCGCTGTACTTCTACAAAGTGCACGCCAAAAAGATCTTTATCCTCTCAGTGATTCTCTTGTGTCTGGTGTTTTTGCCCAGACCGATTGGCTGGGAGGTCAATGGCTCCACCCGCTGGATTAACTTTGTGGTGTTTAAATTTCAGCCTTCTGAATTGATGAAACTGGCGATGATTCTGTACATGGCAAAGTTCTTAGTGGATAAGCAAAAAAACGTCAGAAGTCCTTGGCTGGGGTTGATGCAAACCTTGATTATTATCAGCTTTGCTGCCATCCCGATTATGCTGGAGACTGACCTGGGTGCCACCATTATCATCACTGCCACGGCACTCGGCATGCTGTTTTCAGCTGGTGCTTATCTGATGCCATTTGCTTACGTAGCTGGCTTCCTACTGATTGCTGCTGGTATCTTTATCTACAACGATCCAGTGCGTTGGTCGCGTATGACCGAATTTTGGCAGACTGAACTTTGGCTCAATGACAGCGAGCGCGTGCACCAAACCAAACAAGCGCTGATTGGCATTGCCAGAGGCGATTGGACCGGTACCGGCCTGGGTGCTGGTATCCAAAAATATTCCAAATTACCGGAACCGCATACCGATATGATCTTCTCCATTATTGGTGAAGAGCTGGGCGTGGTAGGCATGCTGGCCATTTTGATCTTGTTTGCCTACGTCCTGGTGCGTGGCTTTGACATTGCCCAACAAGCGCTAAGAGATGGTCGAAAATACAGCTCGTATGTCGCCTTTGGCATCTCTACCTTGATGTCACTACAGATTAGCGTTAATATAGCCATGAATCTGGCACTCATTCCACCTAAAGGCTTTACCTTACCGCTGATCAGTTATGGTGGGTCGAGTATGATTATTTCCATGGTGGCCTTTGCCATCTTATTGCGTATTGATATGGAGGCACGCGTAGATCATGACAAGCGTCGACAACACTACCTCTAATAAACACATTCTGGTGATGGCAGGTGGCACCGGTGGGCACATCTTCCCAGCACTGGCCATCAGCCAATCTCTGCAAGCCCAAGGCGCTCAGATTAGCTGGCTGGGATCAGACAAAGGTATGGAAAACAGCATTGTGCCTAAACACAGCCTAGATCTATACACCGTGAGTGCGGTGGGTCTTCGAGGCAAGCGTCTCAGTGCGCTAATTAAAGCCCCCTTCTTACTGGCTAAAGCCCTATTGCAAACCTTTAGATTGTTTCGACAATTAAAACCTGATGCGGTCTTAGGCATGGGCGGCTTTGCCTCAGGCCTTGGTGGCGTGGTGGCTTGGAGCATGCGTATCCCTGTGGTGATTCACGAGCAAAACTCGGTAGCTGGCACCACCAACAAACTCTTACACAAACTCAGCACACAGACTTTCCAGGCCTTTGAGGGCGCCTTTGCCACCAGTAGTAATCTGCAGACCTGTGGCAACCCGGTTTTGTTTCAACCCAAGGCCAAAACCCATCGTAATAAAAAACTCAATTTGTTGATTTTAGGTGGTTCTTTGGGTGCTAAGCCGATTAATGAGGTGGTGACTCAATTGCATGTCGATATTAACATCTGGCATCAAACCGGTCAGGCACACTTAGAACAGGTGCGCGACCAATATCAGCATAAAGGGGTCAAGTTAGACGCCTTTATTGATGACATGGCTAAGGCTTATGCTTGGGCTGATGTGGTGTTATGTAGAGCTGGTGCAATGACGGTTTCTGAGTTAATGTTATCAGGCACGCCAGCTATTCTGATTCCGCTACCGCATGCGATTGACAATCATCAATACTTTAATGCCAAGATTTTGGCGGATCACGACGCTGGCATACTGATTGAACAAAAAGACTTGTCGCTGGATAAGTTAGAGGCGCTACTTAAGTCGCTAGACAAAGCACAACTATCAGAGATGGGCAATAAGACCAAACAACTGGCCCAACCTAAAGCGGCTGAACAAGTCAGTCAATATCTACTCTCGCTTTAGTGCTTTTGGTGCATGTTAATGCCCAAGCCTTTAAACAAAGCCTCATCCTGAGACTGAGTCACATTTGGCGTGGTCAATAGCTCATCACCATAAAAGACCGAGTTGGCGCCGGCAAAGAAACAGCTTGCTTGCATGGTCTCACTCATATCCGTGCGACCGGCTGATAAGCGCACTACCGATTTTGGCATGAGGATTCTGGCCACGGCCACGGTGCGAATAAAATCAATCTCGCTAGGTTTTTCCATCGACTCGAATGGCGTGCCTGGCACTGGTACCAGTAGATTGATGGGTACTGAATTTGGATGTTGTGCCATATTCGCCAGCGTCTGCAGCATGGAAGCTCTGTCTTGAGCAGTCTCACCCAAGCCCAAAATACCGCCACTACAAACGTTAATACCGGCATTTTGCACATGCTCAATGGTATCTAGACGATCTTGGAATTCACGCGTGGTAATCACGTTTGAGTAGTGTTCTTTTGAGGTGTCAATATTATGATTGTAATAATCCAGACCTGCATCCTTAAGGCGCTTGGCCTGATCGTCCGTTAGCATACCCAGGGTCACACAAGACTCCATGCCCAGGTCTTTAACCTCTTTAATCATATCGATGACGATATCCAAAGATTTATCCGTTGGATTGCGCCAAGCCGCACCCATACAAAAGCGCTCAGAGCCTAGCTCTTTGGCTTTTTTGGCCGCTGTTTTCACCTGCTCAACCTGCATCAATCGTTCACGCTCTAGACCTGAGTCATGCTTAGAAGATTGCGAACAATAAGAGCAATCTTCCGGGCAAGCGCCGGTCTTAATGTTTAACAGTGAAGATACTTGAACACGGTTTGGATCAAAATTCTCACGGTGAATGGTGTGTGCCTTAAATAACAGATCGTTAAATGGCATGGTAAATAGAGCATTGATTTCTTCCAAGCTCCAATCGTGTCTTAGTTCACTCATCAGAATTTTCTAAAAGTACAAAAAGTCTCATTTTACATTTATTTCAGACACAAAAAAGCCGTACAAAGTACGGCTTTTTTCAGTGTTTGAAAAAGTACTTACACGCTGTAGTACATTTCAAATTCAACTGGATGTGGTGCTGCACGTAGCGCCGTTACTTCTTCCATCTTAAGGTCGATGAATGAGTCAATAACCGCATCAGTGAATACGCCACCTGCTTTCAAGAACTCACGATCTTCATCCAGAGCCCATAGCGCCTCATCTAGACCGCCACAAACCTTAGGAATGTCGTGCTTCTCTTTCTCAGTTAGCTCATACAGATCTTCATCACTTGGCTTACCTGGATCGATCTTGTTCTTAATACCGTCAAGGCCTGCCATTAGCATCGCCGCAAACGCAAGGTATGGGTTAGCCGTTGGATCTGGGAAACGTACCTCAATACGCGTACCCTTAGGATTAGATACAAATGGAATACGAATCGCCGCAGAACGGTTCTTCGCTGAGTAAGCTAGCATCTCTGGCGCTTCAAAACCTGGAACCAAACGCTTGTAAGAGTTGGTTGATGGGTTAGTGAACGCGTTTAGTGCTCTAGCATGCTTGATGATGCCGCCAATGTAGTAAAGCGCAGTTTGGCTTAGGTTGCCATAATTGTCCTTATCGTAGAATAGGTTAACGCCATCTTTTGCGATAGACTGGTGAACGTGCATACCGTTACCATTATCAACCGCGATTGGCTTAGGCATAAAGGTTGCTGTCTTACCGTATAGGTGTGCTACGTTGTGTACGCAGTACTTAAGAATTTGCGTCTCATCAGCCTTCTTAACCATGGTGTTAAATAATGCACCAATCTCACACTGACCCGCCGTACCTACTTCGTGGTGATGTACCTCAGTGGTAACACCCATGTCTTCAATGGCATTACACATTTGTGCACGTAGGTCGTGTAGTGAATCTACTGGTGGTACTGGGAAGTAACCACCTTTAATGCGAGGACGGTGACCTTTGTTACCGCCTTCGAAATCTGTACCAGATTCCCAGTTCGCTTCTTCTGAGTGAATCTCATAGAAAGCCTTGCCTAGACCAAAGCCTGTGTCCCACTTCACGCTGTCGAAGATAAAGAACTCTGGCTCGTTACCAAAGTAAGCGGTATCACCAATGCCTGACTCGTTTAGGTAAGCTTCGGCGCGCTTAGCGATTGAACGTGGATCTTTCTCATAACCTTGCATATCCGCAGGCTCAATAATGTCACAACGTACGATTAGCGTAGACTCTTCCGTGAATGGGTCCATTACACAAGCGCCTAGGTCTGGCTTTAGAATCATGTCTGATTCGTTAATATCTTTCCAACCTGCGATTGAAGAGCCATCAAACATTTGGCCTTCTTCGAATTTATCAGCATCGACTTGATGTGCCGGAACCGTTACGTGTTGTTCTTTACCTTTAGTGTCGGTAAAGCGGAAGTCAACGTATTTCACGCTGTTGTCTTCCATCATTTTCATTACATCTTTAGCAGACATAGTTTCTCCTTTATATGTTGACGTTTAATTGCCGACAGTCATTGTCATGAGCCTGCGCCGTTACAGGCAAAATTTGGATTTTGTTCGTTTTTACGAGCAAAAACAGCGTTTTATTTTACTCCATTTTTTCAACCAAGAGCACAATCTCGTCAGATTTCTCCTCGACACTCAATACTTTATGGCCATGTACCTTGCACCAGGCTGGAATATCATGTAACACACCCGGATCGGTGGCGGTAACTTGGATCAGGTCGCCGGTTTCTACTTGGTTGATTTTTTCGCCCAGGCGAATCACCGGCAGTGGGCAGAGTAAGCGCTTAGCGTCAAGGTCAGTTTGCATGGATCCAATCCTGTGGTTTTAAAAATACCTCGTAAAGCTTGGCCTCGGCTGTACCAGCTTCTGGCTCATACTGATATTGCCAACGCACCAGTGGCGGCAGCGACATTAAAATGGACTCGGTTCGGCCACCGGTCTGTAAACCAAAGAGTGTGCCGCGGTCATACACCAAATTGAATTCGACGTAGCGACCACGACGATAGAGCTGGAATTCACGCTCGCGCTCGCCAAATGGCGTGTCTTTACGCTTCTCGACAATCGGTCGATAGGCTTGAATATAATGGTTACCCACACTTTGCATAAAGGCAAAACACTGCTCAAATCCACCCTCATTCAGGTCATCAAAAAACAGACCGCCAACACCACGTTGCTCATCTCGATGCTTTAGGTAAAAATACTCGTCACACCACTTTTTGTAGCGATCGTAGGTGTCATCACCAAAGCCTCCGCAAGCTCGCTTTGCCATCTGATGCCAGAAAACCGCGTCTTCTTCAAAACCATAATAAGGCGTTAGATCAAAACCACCACCAAACCACCAAATCGGCTCTTCGCCGTCTTTTTCCGCCACAAAGAAACGCACATTGGCATGCGAGGTGGGTACATACGGATTGTTAGGATGAATCACCAGGGACACGCCTAGGGCGGTAAAGCTGCGCCCTGCTAGCTCGGGACGTACTGCGGTGGCCGAGGCTGGTAGGCTATCGCCAGTAACCAGTGAAAAGTTCACACCTGCTTGCTCAAATACCGCGCCATCGGTGAGCACACGGGTAAGTCCACCACCGGTATTGTTGGGTTTTTCCCAGTGATCTTTAATAAACTTGGCCTTGCCATCAACGGCTTCTAGCTGCTCGCAAATATCGGCTTGCAGGCCCAATAGATAAGTTTTAATTTGTTCAATCATCGCAGTCGCTCTCCCGTCTCTAGATTGATAATTTTAGATGCCTGACCATTATAGTTTTTTGGCGCAATCAGATAGTCTAAATCATTGCCAAAAAATACTTTTAATTGCAGGATGCTGGTGGCGCAGTCCTTACCCGAGGTGTTGGCACTACTTGACACTAAGGCGCTGTGTGTTTGCTCACACAGATTCTGAATCAGCGCATTGTCGGTAAGACGAATGGCAATGGTTGGAAAGCCGCCGGTTAATAAAGCCGGCGCTGTTGCGCTGGCTTTAAGCAAATAGGTGGTTGGCTCAGGCTCAACGTTAAGCTTATCCAGTAGCTCTAGATTGGCCACATAAGGCGCCACATAGGCGGGATCACTGGCCAATAGAATCAGCCCTTTATTAGCCGATCGACGTTTCAGCGCAATGATTTTCTCGACCGCTGCTAAGTCTTCAGGCAAGCAACTTAAACCCTGAATGGTGTCAGTGGGAATAGAGATAACCCCGCCTTGTTGCAAGTGACGGGCTGCTAGTGTTGTTCGAATACTCATTTTTTTGCTCGTGGATGGTGCTGATCGTAAACCTTGGACAGCTCCAAGAAATCCAAATGAGTATACACTTGCGTGGACTTAATACTGCGATGACCTAGAAATTCTTGGGTTGATCTTAGGTCATGACTGGATTGTAGAAAATGCGTAGCCGCCGCATGGCGCAACAAATGCGGATGCACCGCCACTGGAATACCCAATACTTCAGCACGTTTTTTCACCATGGCTTGTACTGATCGAGCACCGAGTCGCGTCTGGGTTTTGTTGACAAACAAGGCCTGCTCCAACGGGTGCTGTTGTAGATAGGCTGATAGCGCACTGAGTGCAGACTCACCCAAGGGCACATGACGCAACTTAGCGCCCTTACCCAGCACCTTAATAAAGCCTTGATCAAAATCCACATCGCCAATATCTAAGCCCACCAACTCCGAGACTCGAAGCCCGCCAGAATACAATACTTCCAGCAGTGCCACATCGCGCAATTCTTGCCAAGTGTTGGAACGTGGTGTTAATAGTAACGCCACTTGTTCATAATCCAGCACATCAGGCAGCTTTTCGCCAGGCTTGGGAGTTTTAACCCCGAGTGCGCAATTGTGCCCAATCACTTGGCGAGTTACCAAGTGGTTTAACAAGCCGCGAACAGCAGACAGGTGTCGGCGAATACTACGTGGCGAAATACCCTGATGGCGCATTTTCATCACCCATTGATTGAGCAGTTCTGTGGTCACCTCAGACCAGTCACTGAGCCCTTTAGCCTGGGCAAAATCTGCCAGTTTAGAGAGATCCCTGGCATACGAGGTTTGGGTGTTTTGACTATAGTGACGCTCTAGCGCTAGATAATCGATAAATTGTTGAATATGACTTTGCAAAATAAGACTTGTTTTTTATTTTTTTGTCCATATAACTACTAACAATCTATTTTACTGGAAAACCAACAATGAGCCAAAAGCAAACTCATGCCTTTCAAACCGAGGTATCACAACTTCTACATTTAATGATTCACTCTTTATATTCCAATAAAGAGATCTTTCTTAGAGAGCTTGTCTCCAACGCCTCAGATGCGATTGATAAGCTGAAGTTTGAGTCTTTATCAAACGATCAATTACTCGAAGGTAAAGCGGCTTTGCAAATTCAGATTGATGTCGATAAGGACGCTAAAACCATTACCATTAAAGACAATGGTATCGGCATGAACGAGACCGAGGTGATGGAAAACATCGGCACCATTGCCAACTCTGGCACCAAAAAATTCTTACAAAACCTAGACAAGAAACAAGCCGAAGACTCTAACTTAATTGGTCAATTTGGCGTGGGTTTTTACTCAGCCTTTATTGTGGCTGATGAGGTTACGCTAAAGACCCGCCATGCTGGCGATGACAAAGCCAATGGTGTCGTTTGGTCCTCTAAAGGTGAAGGTGAATATTCACTGGAGACCACCGAGGTTGAAGACTTTGGTACTGAGATTACGCTGCACATCAAAGAGGAAGAAGCCGAGTTTTTAGATGACTATCGCCTGCGCTCTATTATCTCTAAGTACTCAGACCACATCACCGTGCCAATCTTGATGAAAAAACAGGCTACTGAAGAAGATCAAGCGGAAGAGTATGAAACGGTTAACAAAGCCAATGCCTTTTGGACACAAGATAAGAGCGAGTTGAAAAAAGAGGATTATGATGAGTTCTATCAATCTCTTACTTACGACTTTGAGGCACCACTGGTGCACATGCATAACAAGGTAGAGGGTAAGCTAGACTACACCTCACTACTCTACATCCCTGCTAAGGCGCCATTTGATATGTGGGAGCCAAAGCGCAAAGCTGGTATCAAACTGTATGCCAAACGCGTGTTTATCATGGAAGACAACGAAGACTTAATGCCGCTGTATCTGCGTTTTGTTAAAGGTGTGATTGACACTGCTGATCTGTCGCTAAACGTTTCTCGTGAGATTCTACAAGGCAACAAAGTGGTGGATGCCATCCGCAAGGCCAATGTTAAGCGTGTGCTTAACACCTTGGAGAAAATGGCCAAGAACAAGCCTGAGGATTATGCCAAGTTCTGGGCCGAGTTTGGCATGGTGATGAAAGAAGGCGTGGTGGAAGATTTTGCCAACAAGGATAAGATTGCTGGTCTCTTGCGCTTTGCTTCAACCAGTACCGGCTCGGATGCTCAGAGTGTATCTCTGGCTGATTACGTTTCACGCATGGGTGAGGCGCAAAAAGACATCTACTACGTCACTGCCGAAACTTATCAAGCAGCCAAGGGCTCTCCACACCTAGAGATCTTTAAGCAAAAAGACATTGAAGTGCTACTGCTATCTGATCGTGTGGATGAGTGGCTGGTGAATAACTTTACCGAGTTTGAAGGCAAACAACTGAAATCGATTGCCAAAGGTGATTTAGAAGATCTAGATTCAAAAGAAGAAAAAGCGGCCAAGGAAAAAGTGGCTAAGAGCTTCGAGACAGTTATTGAAGAGGTTGAGAAAACCTTAGAGAACCAAGTGAAATCGGTGAAGATCTCTAGCCGTCTAAGCGAATCGCCATCATGCTTAGTGGCTGATGAGAATGAGCTGGGTGGTAATATGGAGCGCATTATGAAATCACTGGGCCAAGATGTGCCTGAAACCAAGCCAATTCTGGAGCTGAATCCAAACCATCCATTGGTTGAGCGTCTTAAAGATGCGGTCGATGAAGACTTGGTGAAAGTTTTGTTTGATCAAGCGGTACTCTCTGAAGGTGGCCAACTAAGCGAGCCAGCTGAGTTTGTTAAACGCATGAACAAACTGCTGGGCTAAGCGATTTATCAACAGGGCACCTGCCCTGTTGATACAGACCTAAAATAACTGGATCATTCTTCGATAGGCTTTCCCAATGGATCTTCGATCCCACCCCTCCTGTTGCTCTTTAATGCCTGCAACAAGGCTTGCTTAGAGGCATAAACCCAAATTGGCCTCTGGCCTTCTCCCATCAACAAACGTCCGTCATCCAACACGTTAACAGACTCGCAACGTGCGGAAGCACCTGGATGATTGGGCTTAACACAAACCTCGCCATTTTGTCGAATACTGGCCCGTTGTAATCTGGCGCACACGCCTTGCTGATTAACCGCCCTAATTTTGCGATTCGAAACTTTTAGGCAAATTGGTAATCCTTCACCCACAATGGCCAGATACTGATCATTAAACCTTTGGATAAAATTCGCCTTACCCAACTCCAAGGCTGCAATGTTGACTTGTAACAACAGCCCTACACATAACACGATTGCGTACCTCATTGACCCACCCTTATCAAAAAACATGGGTCAATTCTACCTATATTAGGGTTTAATTTGAAC
>CAZMJI010000012.1:0-22586 GCA_964566765.1 uncultured Piscirickettsiaceae bacterium | reverse complement strand
GTGGTATTAACCATAACCACTCGAACTTGATCAAAGGTATAATTTGCTTCTTTTTTCATCTTGCTTAACCGTTATGCATCCTACCGTTAACATTGCTTCTCGCGCCGCACGTAAAGCGGGTGATATTATTCTTCGATATCACAATCAAATTGATCGCCTAACCATTGAGAACAAAGCGGCAAACGATTTTGTCTCTGAAGTGGATCAATTGGCTGAGAACGCTATTATAGACGAGATTAAAAAATCTTTTCCTGAGCATTCTATTCTGGGCGAAGAAAGCGGTGAGATTTTAGGCGACAGTCGCTATCAATGGATCATCGACCCGCTAGACGGCACCACCAACTATCTGCACGGTTTTCCGCAGTATTCAGTGTCTATTGCCTTGTATGAAAACAATGAAGCAGTACACGCCGTGGTCTATGATCCGTTTAAGGAAGAATTATTCTACGCCTCTAAAGGTGAAGGTGCATTCTTAAACGATCAACGTATCCGTGTGACCCAAACCCAGGGTTTTGACAATGCACTAATTGGTACTGGTTTCCCATTTAAAGCACCAGAGCATTTAGATGCCTATTTGGCCATGTTTAAGGCCATTCATCCACACGTCTCTGGCATTCGCCGTGCTGGCTCTGCTGCACTGGATTTGGCTTATTTAGCTGCCGGTCGCATGGACGGGTTTTGGGAGATTAAACTCAGCCCTTGGGACATTGCTGCTGGCGCCCTATTGGTGAAAGAAGCCGGTGGTTATATTGGTGATTTCTCAGGTCGCGGACAGTTCTTAGAAACTGGCAATGTGGTGGCAGGCAATGAGACCGTCTTTAAAGAAATCCTAAAGACCATTCACCCACACCTGGGTAGTGACCTACAGCGTTAATCGTCAGACAGTACCAACTGTTCGCCGTTGATGGCGCGCGATTTCTCACTCATTAAATACACAATCGCCGGTGAATAATCCTCTGGTAGTGGATTGTTGTCCGCATTTTCCGCTGGAAACGCGGTTTGACGCATCTTGGTACGCATGCGCTTTGGATCTAGGGAATTGACCCGAATGTTGGTTTTTTCTAACTCTTCTGCCAAGGTTTTACTTAGACCCTCAATGGCGAATTTGGACACCCCGTAAGCACCCCAATAAGCACGAGCTTGACGCCCCACCGAGGAAGACAAAAACAACACACGAGCATCTGCTGACTGGTTGAGCGCCGGAATTAAAAAGCGCGTGAGCATAAACGGCGCATTAACGTTAATTTGCATGGTTGAATACCAAATCTTGATGTCGTACTGCTCAATCGGCATCAGTGTACCAATAATCGCTGCGTTGTGGATCAAGCCATCCAGCCTGCCAAAATGCTCCATGATGTCACTGAGTAGCTGCTCATAATGCTCTGGCGTAGCGCCTTCTAAGTCTAGCGGGTATAAGACGGGCTCTACGTAGCCCGCTGCCACCACTTCGTCATAGACTGTCTCTAACGAACCTAGGTCTCGACCCAACATAATCACCGTGGCCCCGGCTTTGGCCAAATCCAGGGTGATGGCTCGACCAAAACCACGATTGGCACCAGTTAGCAGAATGACTTTATCTGCCAATTCCTCTTGGGTAAATTCGTAGCGAGTTGAAATGTTCATTAGCTTAATTCCTTTTTACTTTGTACGCCCAGCGCCTTGAGTTTCTCAGCACGACCGATTAAATTGCCTTTGCCGTCAGCAAGTTGTCCGCGCGCTTGTTTGTAGCTTTGCTGAGCTTTATCCAGATGTTTTTCAATGTCGTCCATAGACTTCATAAAACCAAAGAGTTTGTCATACATGGCGCCAGCCTGACGCGCAATCTCCTCAGCATTCTGAGTTTGCTTCTCGGTTTGCCAAATATGATGAACGGTTTTCAAACTCATCATTAAGGTGGATGGCGATACCAACACCACGTTCTTCTTTAAGGCATTGGTAAATAACTCCGGCTTAGCCTCTAGGGCAATCAATAAAGCCGATTCAATTGGCACGAAGACAAAGACAAAATCCAATGTTCTAACGCCTTCCAGGTTCTCGTAAGCTTTGATGCTAATGCCATTAATATGAGTCTCAATCGAGTTGATATGCGCCTTGAGCAGCGATTGATCACTGGGATTGGTAATATAGTCTTTATAAGCTTTTAGTGAGGCCTTAGAGTCAATAATAATGTCTTTTTCCTCAGGCAGGTGCAACACCACATCTGGCTTAAAGGCTCTACCCTGCTCATCCTTGAATTGGCCTTGAGTCTCAAATTCATAACCCTCTCTTAAACCAGAGCTGGACAAAATGGAACTCAGCACCATCTCGCCCCAGTCGCCCTGTTTTTTGTTGTCATAAGTGAGGGCTTCGGTGAGGTTTTGTGCACTCTCTTGTGCCTCAACACTGGTCTTTTTTAAATTGTCAATTTGTGCTGACAAACTGGCACGTTCTTTGACTTGCTCTGAGGTAATGGATTCAATACGTTCTTTAAACTCTTTAAGCTGCGTGTGTAATGGTGTGAGTAATTCAGAGTTACGACTTTGCAAGTTTTCTCGGTCCTTTTGCAAGATGTCGCTGGCGACCGCCTGGAAATCTTGGCTCATCTGTTCTTTGCTGAGCTTGATCAAATCCAATTGCGTCTCATACGACTTCACCTTTTCATCCAGCACCACTTCCAAGTGCATCTTGTCTGTCTTTAGTGTCTCTAAGGTTTTGGATAGGCGCCAATAAGCCAATGCGCCGCCCAGCAGCAAGCCCAATACCAATAATGACCACGAACTAAGCATCTCCATTAACAATCTCCTTGACCTCACTTGGGTGAGCAATCAGATAATCATACCCCCAATCTGCTGTAACTGACCCATAACCATAGCTCACTGCCACCGTTTTAATATCAGCCGCTTGACCGGCTAAGATGTCATTTTTGTCATCGCCAACAAATAGGGTTTTACTTGGTAATGACCCCAGCTGAGCGCAGGCGTAAATCAATGGTGCTGGATGAGGTTTGTTAACACTCAGTGTATCTCCACAAACCACCACATCTGGAGATAGTCCCAGCTTCTCTAACAGCAGATGGGTTAAGCCCTCAGGCTTGTTGGTAACCACGCCCCAGAATAGACGCTGTGCTTTAATCCAGGCCAACAGCGGATCAATACCCTCAAAAGTTTGCGAATGCTTGTCGATATTCTGAGTATAGATTTGCAAGACTCGCTGGTGATACTGGCTAAAGTTTGGATCTGATTCATCGATGTCAAAACCATAAGCAACCAAGGCTTTGCCACCATGAGCCACCAGAGGCTTGACCGATTCATACGGTTTTTCTGGTACTTGGTTTTCCTTTAACAGCGTATTCAGCGCATAAGCCAGATCGGGCGCTGTGTCAATTAGCGTCCCATCCAAGTCGAATAAAATGGTATCAATACCCACAGAAAAACTCATTAAAATCGTATTCTCTGAAATTATAAAGACTTCCTATGTTGTTTTTAAGATCATTGCTGTATTTCCTAAGCTCAACCCTGGTATTGGTTGTGCTGGTGACCCTGTCGATTCTGCTGCTGCCAGCGCCACTGAAAGTACGCTACGGTTTTTTAAGTCAATGGTCTAAGTATTGCCTATTTGCCTTAAAGTTTTTCTGCGGCATTAAACTGGAGGTCATTGGTCAACAAAATATTCCGGATAAGCCTTGCGTGATTATCTCTAACCACCAATCCACTTGGGAGACCCTGGGCTTTCAGCAGATCTTCCCGTTGCAGACTTGGGTACTGAAAAAAGAATTGTTGTGGATTCCGATCTTTGGCTGGGGCTTGGCCTCACTGAAGCCCATTGTGATTGATCGCGGGGAAAAGCTAAAAGCCCTTAAAAAAGTCATCTCACAAGGGGTTGAGCGCTTGGCAGCTGGGGTCTATGTGGTGATTTTCCCAGAAGGCACCAGACAACCCTATGGTCAACTGGGTGAATACCAAAACGGCGGTGTGGCGATTGCCAAAAAATCTGGCGAATTAATTCTGCCAGTCTATCACAATGCAGGCAAATGCTGGCCTAAGGGAAGCTTTATTAAGCGCCCTGGTACCATTACCGTGGTCATTGGTGAGCCAATTGCACCGGAGAAAACCCAGGCTTCCAAACTGACTCAGCAAGTCTACGATTGGACCCAAGCCCAGGCTGAAAAATACTAGCGTTCAGGTAGCAGTCGATCGATCAGTGCATCATAGGCCAGCTGCTGTTGATACAAGTGACGGCGCTGTATTAAATAATCCGCTTGTAGTGATTCGACGGCCTCTAACTCATCAATAGCGCCACTCAAGTCGTTAAAACCTTGGCATTCAAACCCTTTAAAGGGTTGTAGCGGATCAAGTTGTGCCAAATACAACGCCAGCTGTTGTTCACCTTGCTCAATCAAGGTTTGTAGCTTTCGCACCTCAGCCAATAACTCGCTGAACTTATGCTGATATTTCAAGTCAATTTGTGTCGCTCTTAATTGGTATTGATGCAGTGATGTTTGTGCATCCACATCACCACCTAATGCTTGTTTAAACAACAGCTCTGCCTCATAGTGACGATTGGTAGCACGACGATAAGTGGTGTAATTACCTGTATTCTGATCGTGACTTAACTGCAGATGAAAATCTAGCTCAGGTTGTAATTGATTACGATAGCTTTGCTGATACCTTTGATTCTTTTGAGCCTCGATTCGAATGCGTCTAAGCGCCCTATTGTACTGCTTTAGATAGAGATCCAGATCTTCAATTAGCGCAAATACCGGCTCATAAACAAACACCGAGTCCAGCACAACATCAGGCATCAGAGCTTGCAGTAAAACCCGCTCAGCCTGCAATTTGTACTCAATCTCTGATTGTTTTAAACGCGTTTTAACCAACACCCTATCGAGTAAAGATTGATCAGTGGCGCTAATAGGGATGCAGCTATTGAGTGCGACCAACTTTTGACTGATCAGTTGCCCTTGCGCCTGATAATCAACCACTGCCAAAAATGTATCCAGTTTGTCTTCAACAAAGTCTTCTTGAGCCTCCTTGAGCATTAACACCCCTTCCTGATGAGTTAAAACCGATAAGTCATACGTTTTCTGCTCAATCAGTCCGCTCTTGTTGCGTAATAGCGGCAGTTCCCAGTCAAGACTGATGCTGTCTAAGTATTCGGTGGTATTCACATCTTTCACATAGCCCTGGTTGTCATACAACACCTCATCCTTGTCTGGCCAAGAACGATCATAACTGAGAGTGAGTGTTGAACCGTTGGAGAAAAAGCGCTTTTGCGCCTCCAGAGCCAGTTTCTGACGATTCTGTCGCGTGCTAGCGGGATAGTCTCTATAGTAGGTATAATCCTGTTTGTGTTTGCTTTTGTGTAGCTGTGACAAGGCTGCTGATAAATCTACCTGCCAATTGTTGTAACGATCATATTGACCTTGTTCTTCCAGGTGTTTAATGGCCAAACCAAGGCGCTCTTTGGCGAAAAATTGGTGATGATCTAATAACAATTCCACGAACTCAAATTGATCCATAGCTACAACGCTAGTTGGCCATAAACAAATCAGTATCCAATACATCTCAATTTAAACCATAAATTTAGATTATAAATCAGATTTTTTTATGCAGAAAACTTTATTTATAACAATAGTTTTGGTAAAATTAGCCAGTTTATTTGCACATCAGACAGATGCAAGGAATTCCAGAGCAAATAAAACTGTTTAACTTTGCTAAACGCGAGCTAAGTTTTGAGCAAATCTACCAAGTCGGTGATTTCCCAAGACTGAGTGATGTACTAAGCAACCCAGGCGACAAGGTCGCGGTTAAGCTCAGTTTTTATCTTGAGGAAGGTAAGATTCCTTGTGTGAGTGGTGTTATTGAGTTAGAGGCAGCCTTAAGCTGTCAACGATGCCTAGAAGCATTTAAACTCAAACTAAAGCCTGAATTTAAGTTGGCTTTTGTGACAAATGAACAGCAAGGTCAGGATTTGGATGCTGACCATGAGATCAGTCTTCTGGAAGAAGACGAACTCTCAACAATAGAATTAATAACGGATGAGATTTTATTATCGATTCCGATGATACCGATGCATGAACATGAGTGCCTTGAGTATCAAGATGATGAAAATTTGGATGTTGAAAAGCCTGAAAACCCTTTCGCTATCCTTAAGACATTAAAAACCAAACACTAACTAGGAGACAACAATGGCTGTACAAAAAAGTAGAAAAACCCCTTCAAGAAGAGGTATGCGTCGTTCTCATAACGCGCTAACTAACCCTGCTTTATCTGAAGATCAAGAGACAGGTGAAATTCACCTACGTCACCACGTCACAGCTGACGGTTACTACCGTGGCAAAAAAGTACTAAAGTCTGCTGACGATATTCAAGAAGTCTAAACCTCGCTTTTTATGATTAGGGTATCCATTGATGCCTCAGGGGGAGATCATGGCATACCTGTTACGACGCAAGCAGGTATTCTAGCCTTAGGCGAGTTTGACGACTTACACATTAGTTTTGTCGGTGATGAGTCGGCGCTCAAAGTAGCGCTGGCTGAGCACCTGCAAAACAACCAACTTAAGGATCGCTTTAGCATTGTTCACGCCTCTGAGGTAGTGGCCATGGATGAAGCGCCATCACAAGCACTACGCAAGAAGAAAGACTCTTCCATGCGCGTGGCTATTAACCTAGTTAAAGAGCAGCAAGCCGATGCTTGTGTGAGCGCTGGTAATACCGGTGCACTAATGGCCATTTCTCGCTTTGTGTTAAAAACCATCAAAGGCATTGATCGCCCTGCCATTATGGGTCGCATGCCGACCATGACTGGCCATTGTCATATGTTAGACTTAGGTGCCAACGTTGATTCTAGTCCCGAAGCCTTGCTAGAATTTGCCACCATGGGTTCTATTGCGGTTGAACAGACTGAGCATTCGAGCGCGCCAACCATTGGTTTGCTTAACGTTGGTGAAGAGGAAGTTAAGGGCAACGAAAAAATTAAGAAAACCGCCGAACTACTCAAGGCCTCTGGTCTTAACTACAGCGGTTATGTCGAAGGCGATGACATTTACAAAGGCAGTGTTGATCTGGTGGTTTGCGATGGCTTTGAAGGTAACATTGCACTAAAAGCCAGTGAAGGTGTGGCCTCAATGATGTCGCATTACCTAAAACGTGCCTTTACCAAAAACCTAATGACCAAACTGATGGCACTGATTGCCAAGCCAGTACTTAAAGATTTTAAAGCCAGTCTGGATCCAGGCAAATATAACGGTGCCAGCCTCTTGGGCTTAAAAGGTGTGGTGGTTAAAAGTCATGGTGGTGCCGATGCAGACTCATTTTTAGCTGCGATTAGAGAAGCACATGCAGAGGCGCATGCTAAAATTATCGACAAAATCTCAGACAGAGTGTCTCAAGAGTTAGATAATTCACCACAAAATTCAAATGAGTAAATTTGCAAGAATCATTGGTACGGGCAGTTACCTACCACCTCACATTGTCACCAACGACGACCTATCAAAAACCATGGACACCTCTGATGAATGGATCAGAACGCGAACTGGTATTAAAGAACGTCGATTTGTTGATAACGAGTCGACTTGTGACCTGGCTGAAGTTGCCTCTAAAAGAGCACTGGAGATGGCCGGTATTGAGGCGCAGGACTTAGACCTAATTATTCTGGCGACTACCACGCCAGATAAGATTTTCCCAGCAACCGCAACCATGCTACAAAAAGCCATTGGCGCTTCTTGTCCGGCGTTTGATCTGCAATCGGTTTGTGCGGGCTTTATTTTTGCCCTAACCACTGCTGAGCAGTACATCAAAACTGGTGCGGCCAACAAGGTGCTGGTGGTTGGCAGTGAAACCATGTCCAGAATCTTGGATAAGACTGACCGTGGCACTGCTATTTTATTTGGTGATGGTGCAGGCGCTGTGGTACTTAGCGGCAGTGAAGAGACAGGCATTCTACACTCTGAGCTATTCACCGATGGCGATTACCTGTCTTCCTTGCAGGTTAGCAACAACTTTATCAACGAAAGCGGTTATATCGAGATGGCAGGTAACGAAGTCTTTAAGATTGCCGTTTCTCGCTTGTCACTATTGGCTGAAACCACGCTCAAAGATGCGGGCATGGCGCCTGAAGAATTGGATTGGATGATTCCACATCAGGCCAACATTCGCATCATCTCTGCGGTGGCCAAACGCATTAAAACCTCAATGGACAAAGTGGTGGTCACTCTAGATCGTCACGGCAACACCTCAGCTGCCTCAATTCCATTAGCACTTGACGAAGCGGTACGCGATGGTCGTGTGAAAAAAGGTGACAATCTACTGTTTGAAGGTATTGGCGCCGGCTTTAGCTGGGGCAGCGTCCTGGTACAGTTCTAAAAACCTCGATTGGCCAAACTGCGCGTTAAAGCCTGCAGTTCACTGGTATCCACACTCAACTCTTCTAGCGAGCTTAAGGCCTGTTGATACAAAGATTCAAAACGTGCTTTAGATTCTTCCAAGCCCAAAATTGCCGGATAAGTTGGCTTGTCTTTGTCGCTGTCTGAATGCTGGCTTTTGCCCAGAACCTCAAGCGGCGCCTCTACATCCAGCACATCATCTTGAATCTGATAAGCCAGACCAATACACCTAGAAAACTCGCTCAGAACCCGACGATCAGCGGCAGCGCAATTGGCCACAATGGCACCCAGGTCAACTGCCGCACTTAGGAGTGCGCCGGTTTTCTTGCTGTGCATGTGCTCTAGTGTTTGAATATCAACCTGTTTGGAAACCACCGAGAGATCAATTGACTGCCCCTGCGCCATCTCAAACGCTGCTTGTGACAAGCTACTTAGTAGTGCAACTTTGGTTGCTGACTGCAACTGCTGATCTTGTGCAATCAGCTGAAAGGCTAGCGCCTGCAGAGCATCACCTGCCAAAATCGCCTGCGCTTCGCCGAAGCGCTTATGACAAGCTGCTTGGCCATGTCGAATGTCGTCGTCATCCATGGCCGGCAGGTCATCATGAATCAATGAATACACATGGATCAATTCCAAGGCGCAAGCGCTGCTATCCGCCTTCTCTAGGGGTGCTGCAAAACTCTGGGCAACGGTATAAGTGAGTATGGGGCGAAAGCGTTTTCCACCTGCTAAGGTGCTATAACGCATAACCTCAGACAAAGCATTGTCTTCAGCTAAGAGCGCCGCCAATTGTTGATTAACTCGATGCTGATAGGTTTGATTCACGAATCTCTAAGAAAAGGGTTTCTCGGTTTGGAAGTTGTCATCACTACTGAGTACCGCAATTTTTTGCTCAGCTTCATTCAGTGCGCTTTGACACGCTTTGGTCAGTGCCACACCTTTAGAAAAATACTCAAGCGACTCTTCTAACGACAAGTCGCCAGATTCCATCTGCTTGACAATGGCTTCTAGCTCTTCAATACCTTGGTTAAAATCAAATTTTTTGCTCATCGCTTGCCTCCGCCGCCGGCTGTATACAGTAATTTATCCACCCATCTAGCAGGCAGTAATCTGGACAAAACCCCAAATAATTTAGTGGGAAATGTTACCCAATAACGCAGTTTAGCACGTCTGGATTCCAGGGCGTGCACCACACATTTTAACACCGCATCCGCGCTGAGCGTAAAATCTGCCAATTCCTTGGACTGCAGCCTGGCAATCATCGAGTCATAGTTAGCTTGATATCGGCTACCAGTGGTATTCACATTGGCTAAAAACGCCTGGTAAGCATTCTCTCTAAACTTCGACTCAATCGGTCCTGGCTCAATCAATGACAGTTGAATTTTGGTGTCTAAAAGTTCTAAACGCAGTGTGTCAACCAGACCTTCAATGGCAAACTTAGAGGCGTTATAAGGCCCTCTAAATGGCATGGCCACAAAACCCAAAATCGAACTCAAGTAAATGATGCGCGGTTTCTCTGCACGCCTAATCGCAGGCAATAGACGATTGGTGAGCTGATGCCAGCCAAACACATTGGTTTGAAATTGTTTGTCCAGTGCTTGTCTGGAGATATCCTCTAAAGCCCCTACTTGACCATAAGCGCCATTGTGGATCAGTGCATCAATACTGTTAAAATTTGCCAACACCTGATCGCAAGCCTGGTCAACAGAAACCTCAGAGGCCAAATCTAGTGGGTAGCTAATGAAGCCCTGCTCGCTCAACCTCGTCACATCTTCTGGATCTCTTGCCGTGGCAATCACCTGATAACCCCTATCTCTCAGTCCTTGTGCTAAGCATAAGCCAATACCACTAGAACAACCAGTGATTAAAACGGTTTTATTTAGTGTTGCTTGTTGGTCCAAAATGCCGCCACCTTTTCCAATTCCGGGTCAATGCTCTGTGATCTTAACAGCAGAAAATCATAACCCATTCTAAAGCGTGGATGCGTCAATAAGGCCTTAACTTTCTTAGGGTGTTTTTTCTCTAACTTAGGCTGCATCAGCCAAATATCTTTAATGCGCTCAGTTAAATACCTGGGCATCGAAACCTGTTGCAATTGCTTACTCAGCACTTCATGAGCAGCCTGCTGTCTGGCCAAAAAGTCCGATTTTTGCTTTTTCTTGATCTGCTGATAACGCTTCAGATGCGCTTGCCACAAAAAGACTGCAAACATAAAGGCTGGAGTCACCGGTTTGTTTTGACGAATACGCAGACTGGTGTTTTCCAAGGTTCTTTTAATAAACGCATTATCCTTGGTTTGTGCAAACAAACCTTCCAACAGACGATAAGCATCCAACTCTTTAAACACCGCATAACCATACTCATTGTGGAATAACTTGATACACTCTTCGTACAATCTGGCAGGAGCAATATGGGTTATGAGTGGGGCTTGCTGATGGATCGCCTGGTCAATCTCTGGACTCAGTTCAAAGTCCAGTTTATTTTTAAAACGCACGGCTCTAATCATGCGTACCGGATCTTGCTCAAAGCGCTCAGACACGTCACCAATAATGTGGATCTCTTTTTGCTCGATATCGCTTAGGCCGTCCACATAGTCGATCACCTCTCGCTTAGCCAGATCGTAATACAGGGCATTGATCTTAAAGTCGCGACGCACAACGTCATCTTCAATCGAGCCATAGCAATTGTCACGCACAATCACCCCGGATTTGCCGGTTTGCACTTGCCCGGAACGAAAGGTTGCCACCTCGATAAATCGACGCGATGAAAACATCACGTGTACCAGACGAAAACGTCGACCGATGATGCGAGAACGCTTGAACAGTTTGTGTACCTGCTCAGGTTTGGCACTGGTGGCCACATCGAAATCTTTGGGCGCCAAGCCCAACAATAAGTCGCGCACACAGCCGCCAACCAAATAGGTCTCAAACCCTGCCTTGGACAAGGTTTTTACCACCCTAACAGCGTCTTTGTCTAATAAGTGATGGTCAAATTCAACCTGCTGACGCGTTGGATGCATAAAACTGTAATTAGCTTAGGTGCTCAAGATTGACCACTGGCTTTGGCTGCCAATCATCTGCTTGATGCTCAGCCACCACCGTGGTGTAAACACCGCCACGTACGTTGAAAATGGCCTTTAAGCGCATAAATCTAGGCTGCGTTGCCGCCACCAAATCATTCAAAATCTGATTGGTTACCGCCTCATGGAAAGCGCCTTCATCGCGATAAGACCAAATGTACATCTTTAGCGACTTCAGCTCAACACAATGCTGGTCAGCAATATAGTCCAGATGTAGGGTAGCAAAATCAGGCTGACCTGTTTTTGGACACAGGCAGGTAAATTCTGGCATATCGATCTTAATCACAAAATCGCGCTCTGGATTTGGGTTGTCAAAAACCTCTAACTCTTTTGATGGTAGCGATGACATCTGCTGCTTCCTTGAAAAATAAATGTGCGTATTTTACCGCAAGCCTATGTTCTTGAGACCGACAAAGCAAGCTTGCCATGTCGATAAGCGTATAACAATAACAGCAACCCAAGCATGGCCAAATGCACCGACCAAAGGCCAACAAATGCTGGAATGGCGCCTGACTCCAGTGACGACTTGGCAATCAGTAGTGCATTATTGTAAGCAATAAAAAGCACAACCCCAAATAGAACGCCCAGATTTTTACCGCCTCGAGGGGAAGATTTGCCCAATAGTACACCCAGTAGTGACAAGATAAAGATGCTCACACCTTGAGACAGGCGCCACTGCAACTCAGCACTGGTTCTATCACTGGCATCTGCACGCAGCAAATCCCAAGTGGATTGCGCTTCTATTTTGGCACTAAGGTTTGATTGCACATCGTCTTGGTCTGCACTTAACTGTAATTGATAATGATTAAAATCCAGGATCTTCTTACTTTGCTGACCCGGGAAGCCGTGGTAGCGCTTGCCTTGAGATAGGTTGATGTAAATATTGCCCTGATCATCACTGTACTTCTCACCGGTCTCAGCCAGGATAATCACCGATTCTTGTGCGTCTTCTTGATAGATAAACACCGAGCCTAATGCCTGATGTGTCTCGCCCTGAGTATTGTTAACTTGGGCTGCGTATAAGACCAAATCACCACCTTTGAATTCTTGAAACTCGCCTTGTTTGATGAGTGAGAATTCTGAGGCATTTTTAACCTTGTCCATAATCAGCGAGCGCTGACCTTTGGACCAAGGCACTGCCAATAGACTTAAGATTAACACCAGCAAGACCACGGTGAGCACCACCGGCTGAATAAACACCATAAAGTGCTTATCCCCCACGCCCAGTGAATTCATCACCACCGCCTCAGAATCTTTATAAAGCTTACCAATGGCCAAAATAATGGCCAAAAACAACGATAGAGACAAAATCAGTGGAATGTCTCTAAGCATCTTAAAGCCGATAATCGACAACAAATCAGCGGTTGGGATATTGTGCTCTAGGCTTTCTTTAATCACCAGAATTAACTGGTTACCCAGGATCACCAGCGACAACACCGCGAATACGGCCAACAATAAGAATAAGATACGGCGCGTTAAATAACGCGCCACAATGCTGTCTTGTAATTTTAGGGCTTTGGCGATCACTGGAGCTTCAGTATAAACCAAATAAGTGGAAATTACTTCTTCTGTGACATGGAGGTGAAGAAGTCATTGTTGGTTTTAGTCATCTTCAACTTATCCAACAAGAACTCTGCCGCCTCAACGGTATCCATTGGGTGCAGAATCTTTCTCAAAATCCACATCTTCTGCAATTCTTTCTCATCAGTAATCAACTCTTCACGACGCGTGCCTGAGGCATTGATGTTAATGGCTGGGAAGATGCGTTTCTCGCTCAGACGTCGCTCTAAGTGCAATTCCATATTACCGGTACCCTTGAATTCTTGGTAAATAACCTCATCCATTTTCGAACCAGTATCGATCAGTGCGGTGGCAATAATGGTCACACTGCCGCCATTTTCAATGTTTCTAGCAGCACCAAAAAAGCGCTTAGGGCGTTGTAGTGCATTGGCATCCACACCACCAGTTAACACCTTGCCTGAGGAAGGCGCAACCGTATTATAAGCACGAGCTAGACGGGTAATCGAATCCAATAGAATCACCACATCCTTGCCCTGCTCGGCATGACGTTTGGCCTTCTCAATCACAATCTCAGCCACTTGCACATGGCGCTTGGCCGGCTCATCAAAGGTTGAGGCAATCACTTCACCGCGAACCGTGCGCTCCATCTCGGTCACCTCTTCAGGTCGCTCATCAATCAACAAAACAATCAGTTCGCACTCAGGGTGATTGACAGCCAGCGAGGCCGCAATGTTTTGCATAATCATGGTCTTACCAGCTTTTGGTGGGGCTACCAGTAGGCCTCGCTGACCCTTACCAAATGGCGCAACCAGATCAATCACACGAGCGGTAATATCTTCCGTACCGCCATTACCAATCTCTAACTGTAAGCGCTCATTAGGATGTAGTGGTGTCAGTGAAGAAAAAGGAATTCGGTGTCTAACAGCCTCTGGGTTTTCACCATTCACCTCATCTACCTTAACCAGGGCGAAATACTTCTCGCCTTTTTTCGGCGCTCTAATCTTACCTGAGACGGTATCACCGGTTGATAGGTTGAAGCGTCTGATTTGATTCGGTGACACGTAAATATCATCCGGGCCTGACACATAAGAGTCATCACTAGACCTTAGGAAGCCATAACCGTCTTGCAAAATGTCCAGCACGCCATCACCAATCACCTCTTCCTTTTGCTCAGACTTAGCCTTAAGAATGGCAAAAATAAGGGCTTGTCGGTTGGCTCTAGAGATGTTCTCGGCGCCCAGTGATTCGGCCAGGGTTAATAATTCCTCAGGGGTTGATCTTTTTAAATCTGATAGTTTCATAAATAATGGGATAAGCGTTTTTGCTTAAAAGAAATGCGCTGTTGCGCGGGAGGTGAGAATGGGAATAACCAGACCTCTTGTTAAGGTCTGGTTGATGGATTTTTTTAAATATTAGCGTCGATAAAAGCGCTGAGTTCAGCTTTTGATAGTGCGCCCATCTTGGTGGCAACTACCGTACCTTCTTTAAATAACAACATGGTTGGAATACCACGAATGCCGTATTTTGGTGGCGTTTGATTGTTGTCATCTACATTGACTTTAGCAATCACAACTTTGCCATCGTATTCGTTGGCAATTTCATCTAGCACGGGTGCCAGCGCCTTACAAGGACCACACCACTCTGCCCAGAAATCAACCAAGACAGTTTGTCCAGCATTGATCACGTCAGCCTCAAAAGAGTCGTCCGTTACTACTTTAATTTTATCGTTCATTTACTCTATCTAAAGTTATGGAATTGATAGCGGAATTGCCATCTGTGGGGGAATTATATCACTTTTTCTTGGTTTTACAATCTTTCTTCTAGCAAGTTTTTTAGCTGTTGTTGGCTTTGTTTATTCAGTGGGTTGTGGTGTTCGTCACAAATAAAAAACACATCCTCAACGCGCTCACCAATGGTGGCAATTCGGGCGTTGATCAAATTAATGTTAAGCTCGTAAAACACGTAGGCAATGGCTGACAACACACCTTTTTTATCGACCGCTGTGACTTCCAATTGGGTCAAATTCCACTTACTATTTAAGCCAAATTCAATCTTAGTTTTGCGGTCAAAAAATCGATGCAGGTATTTGTCACTGGCCTGATTAAACTGAATCTGATCGCTCGCCAATGTTTGGCTAACTTCTTGGTTAATCTCAGCCAATGGCACACTTGGATTGGGTAAAACACTTAGGGTGTTATAGGCTCTGTTGTCTTTGGTGGTTAAGATTTTGGCGCCAACCACCTCTAAATCCAGCCGTTCCAAGGTATTAACCAACTTGAAAAACAGGCCCTTTGTGTCATCGCACACCACAAAAATATCCACCACATTGTGTTCTGATAATTGCGCATCCACCAGGGTTGTTTGCTCTTGATACTTATCGAGTAAATACAGGTGTCTTAGAATCTCATCGCTGTGATAGCGCAAGAAATAATCCTTTGGCAAGGTGTCAAAGATACGCGTTACCGAGGCAGGATCATAACCATGGGCGATGGCAGACTCCAAGGCTAATTGCAGCGAGGCTGACACCAGCTCGTCGGTGCTTGGCAATTGCTCGCCACCCTGCTCTAAGTAAGTCTTGGTTTGATAAAACAAACGCTTTAACAGAGAGTCTTTCCAATCATTCCAAAGATCCAACTTGGTGGCACGAATGTCAGCCACGGTTAGCAAATACAACAATTCTAAGAACTGCACACTTTGAACTTTGGCAGCAAAGGCTTTAATCACCTCTGGATCGTCAATATCCGCCTTTTGTGACACTTGTGACATCAGTAGATGATGGCGAACCAAATTTGACACCAATTGTATGTCGCTCGATTTAAGCTGGTGATGCTGACAAAATACCTCGGCATCTTCAGCACCCAAGGTCGCATGATCGCCACCTCTGCCCTTGGCAATATCATGGAACAAGCCGGCCAATAAGAGCACTTCAGGATTGCTTAGGCTTTGGGCAATCTCACTACACAGGTCGAACTCATGATAGAACGCCGGCACAAAGAATCGTCGCAGGTTGCGAATCACAAATAACGTGTGCTGATCCACGGTAAATTCGTGGAATAGATCGTATTGCATCAGCCCAGAGATCTTGCCAAAGGCGGGAATATAACGCTCTAACACGCCATAACGATTCATCAGTTTAAGTGCCTGGTTAACCCCTTGTTTTTGTTGTAAGAGCTCGATAAACAAACGATTAACACCCAGGTCTTTATGATAGTTCTCGTCAATCAACTCAATATTAGCCTGCATCTGGCGCAAGGTTGAGGCGCCAATACCGCGCACATAATCATGCTTGGCCAAGAGCAAAAACACCTCAATAAAGGCAGCATGATGTTGGGCAAATACCTGCTCATGGGTGGCGCGAATATAACCATAGCTGATCTCAAAGCGCTGATTAATGTCCTGCGTATTAACAATTCGATCTTCCAACAACTGTAGCAAAATATCAGCCAGTCTGGAAACCTTGGTAACCGTTTGATAATAATCTTTCATCAGCAGCTCAACCGCCAAAGTATCACCACTTTGATACTTGAGCATTTGTGCCAATTCTTTTTGATACTGAAAAGCTAAACGCTCCTCTTTGCGGCCAGAAACCACATGCAGTGCATAACGCACCTTCCATAAAAACTGCTGTGCTGCTTGCAAGATTTCAAACTCTGCTTGGCTGAGATAATGACTGCGAACCAACTCTGACAAGTGCTCAACACCAAAATGAAACTTGGCAATCCAGGCAATGGTTTGAATGTCTCTGAGCGCACCCGGTGCTTCTTTAACATTGGGCTCCAGGCTATAAGCCGTCTTGCCTAGACGCTCATGGCGCTTGGCTTGCTCTTTTTGTTTTTCCACAAAGAACAGTTGCGAGGACCAATGGCTGGAGTCAACCACCGTTTGCATGCGCTGAAACAAAACCTCATTACCGATCAATCGTCTGGACTCCAACAAATTGGTAACCACACTTAAGTCTTTAATCTCTGCTGCACAATCTTCCAAGTCTCTAGTTGCATGGCCCACATCTAGGCCAATGTCCCACAATAGGGTTAGGAATTTAGCAATATCAGCCTGATAAGTCTCATGTGCACGAGCAGGAATGAGAATCAGCAGATCAATATCGGAGTGTAGATGCAACTCTGAGCGACCATAGCCACCAACGGCCACCAAGCACAATTGCTTGTCCAGTGCCAAATCCGTCCAAATGCTCTGCAAAAGCTGATCAACGGCCAGCGCGCGATCCAGTACCAGTGACTCTACCGAATCGGGATCTGTTAAAAAACGCTGCGACAGTTCTGCTTGCAGCGTTTGATAGCGTTGTTTGTAGGTCTCAAGTGACATGGCTAGACATCATAACGGAAAACGCCAGCCAATAGGCGTGATTAAGCCTTGTAATTCAGAGCTTTTTCAAGTCTTGACAGGGTTCTTGATTTGCCCACCAGCTCGGCTACTGAGTCGATATTACCGGCATTGCCATTGCCGCTAAGCGCCAATCTAAACGGCTGCCCTACCTTGCCAAAGCCCACACCCAAGTCTTCGCAAACCTGTTTAATTTGCGCCTTAATTTGATCGGCATGCCACTCATCCAAGGCCTCAAGCTTGCGTAGCAATACCTCTAATGGCGCCTTATCCTTAAACTGTTTATTGGCCAACTTCTGATCAAAGGCGTCAAACTCTTGATAGAACATCTTCATGCCTTCTACCATCTCCACCAAGGTCTTGCTGCGCTCTCTTAAGGCATCAATCACCAGTGCCAGGTCTGGGCCATGCTCAATCGTCACACCTTGATGATCCAAGTGCCAAGCCAACTGCTCAATCAAATGCTCGGTTGAAGCGCTCTTAATATATTCTTGATTCAGCCAAGTGAGTTTCTCTTGATTAAAGCTGGCCGGTGCCTTGTTGATGTTACTCAGCTCAAACAACTCAATCATCTCATCCATTGAGAAAACTTCTTGGTCACCATGTGACCAACCCAAACGCACCAAATAATTAAGCAGTGCTTCTGGCAGGTAACCAGCATCACGATAAGCCATCACACTCACCGCGCCATGGCGTTTAGATAGGCGCGCACCATCTGAGCCTAAAATCATCGGTAGATGTGCAAAGGCTGGCAGCTCCCAGCCCATGGCCTGGTACAAATTGATTTGCCTTGGTGTGTTGTTAATATGGTCATCACCACGGATTACCGTATCAATGGCCATGTCATAATCATCAACCACCACGGTTAAATTGTAAGTTGGCGAACCATCACTTCTGGCAATAATCAAATCATCCAACTCTTCGTTGTTGATGCGAATCTCACCTTTAACCAAATCCTTAAACATCACCTGGCCTGCCAGCGGATTTTTAAAACGTACCACGCCTGAAGTGAGACCCTTGTCACGACAACAGCCATCATATTTGGCCTTTTCACCTTTGGCCATCAAGGTCTCACGCAGTGTGTCTAGGCGCTCTTTAGAGCATTCACAATAATAAGCCTTGTCTTCAGCCAACAAGGTATCGATCACAGCTTGGTAGCGGTCAAAGCGCTGAGTTTGGTAATAAGGGCCTTCGTCGTGCGAGAGTCCTAACCAGCTCATACCGTCTAAAATGGCGTCGACCGACGCCTGAGTAGAGCGCTCTAGATCGGTGTCTTCAATTCTTAGTACAAAAGTACCCTGCTGTTTTTTCGCCCATAGCCAAGCAAATAACGCAGTTCTGGCGCCACCAATATGCAGATAACCCGTTGGCGAAGGTGCAAATCTTGATTTCATGGCTTAACTATTCGGTGTGTTAACGGCTGAGGCTTTGTCATACCAGTATTGTGCTTTTTCTAAGTCTTGCTCAACTTCTTTGCCGTCTTCATAAATCATACCCAGAGTATACATAGGGCCAGGAATGGCGAATTCAGCACCTTTCTCAAACCACCCGATGGCTTTCTCAATGTCTTTGTCTACGCCTTCGCCAGTCATATACGCCACACCAATCATATGGTGTGCATAGGCATGACCTTGCTCGGCCGCTTTCATAAAATTCTCAAAACCCAGGCTTTGGTTTTCCACCATACCCAAGCCATTCATTTGCATCATGCCAATACGCCACAAGGACTCGGCATCACCCTTGCTGGCCAGTGGCGCTAACAACTGATAAGCCATGGTAAAGTTTTTTGAATCAAAAGCAGCGATACCGCTTGCTAAATCTGCATCGAAAATATCTGTATTATTGTTATCTGACATTGTGTGAATAACGAGGGGTAAAAATGTTGATAATTTTACACCGTTATCAACCTAATCACAGGCACAATAATACGCAGAATAACCGTGGAATTTAACGAACAAAGTCTAGACAACAACTCCATCCTTGCGCTTGAAGCAGACCAGGTGAGTTTGTCTCACACGCAACTAAGCACCCCTTGTTTTATCTCCAAATCTCACACTCAGGCTGTTGAAGTAAGCACGCTAGAACAAATCGATAAGCGTCTGGTGTTCGAACTGTGCCACAAAGATGAGGTGGATTTACTGCTCATCGGCACCGGTGATGCGGCGCAGTTTTTATCCGCACAGCAGCAATTACTCATCCAGCAAATGGGCATTGGTGTGGAAAGCATGAAAAACGATTCAGCTTGTCGTAGCTTTAACTTATTACTTTCCGACGCAAGATCGGTTGGGGTGTTGCTACTATGAGACTCCTGTCCATCCAGCGCTTGCGCCATTACTGGCACTATTTTAAGATGGACACCCCGCTGTTCTTGTTGCTAATGTTGCTCAGTGTATTTGGACTGAGTGTGTTGTACTCGGCTTCAGCAGGCTCTAGCGCACTGGTATACAAGCAAGGCATTCACTTTGTGTTGGCAATTGGCACCATGCTGGTGATTGCACAAATTCCGCCCTACCTACTAAGACGCGTCTCACCCTATCTGATGTTAATGGGTATTGCGCTACTGATCTTTGTGTTGCTATTTGGCGTCAGTGGTGGTGGCGCACAACGCTGGATTGACTTAGGTTTTATGCGCTTCCAACCTTCTGAGATTATGAAGGTCATTGTCCCCATTGCCATTGCCTCTATCCTCAGTGACAAAACTCTGCCGCCTAAACCGCTACCCATTCTCTTGTCGTTCGCAGCCATTGCCATCACCGTACTACTGATTGCCAAACAACCCGACTTGGGTACCTCACTACTGATTGGCGCCTCAGGTTTTTATGTGCTGTTCTTTAGTGGTATTCGCATTCAAATTTTGAAAAACCACGTGGCCAATATCCTGCTGATTCTATCTTCACTAGGTGCCATGGCCTATGTGGCTTGGAATTACCTATTGATGGCTTATCAGAAAAAACGCATCTTAACCCTGATCGACCCATCCTCTGACCCGCTAGGCTCAGGCTATCACATTCTACAATCCAAGATTGCCATTGGCTCGGGTGGTTTGCTTGGCAAGGGTTTTTCCCAGGGATCACAATCACAACTCAACTTCTTACCCGAGCACACGACTGACTTTATCTTTGCCGTGATTGCAGAAGAATTGGGCTTTATTGGTGTCTTGCTTTTATTTGTACTGTATGGCTTGGTCATCTATCGCGCCTTTATCATCTCCATGCAAGCTGAAGACAACTTCTCTCGCCTATTGGGCGCCAGTCTCACGCTGATTTTCTTTACCTATATTTTTGTTAATATCGGCATGGTATCAGGCCTGCTACCGGTGGTTGGTGTACCGCTGCCGCTAATCAGTTATGGTGGCTCATCGCTGATTACGCTGATGGCCAGCTTTGGCATTATTATGTCAATTCGTAAACACAAAACCCCAAGATACTTACAAAGCTGATGCCGCTGCTTATTCTGCTACTAACGCTAAGTCTAAATAGTTGGGCAAAAACCTTGCCCGCCACCCAATTCCAGGCCACCCAAGACTTTATCAAGCAAATGGTCGACAAACACCAATTTGATGAACGCGAATTACAACTGTTATTTAACAGTGTTGAACTGAAGGTGGCCGAACCTGCCAAAGACAAAAAAACCAAGCCAAAAGTTAAGAAAAAACCCATGTCTTGGGATCGTTATCGCGACCTATTTTTGACGCAAAATCGCATTGACAATGGGGTTGAATTTTGGCGAGAACATGGTCCACTCTTAGAACGCGCCGAACAAACTTACCAAGTGCCAGCATCCATCATTGTGGCCATCCTAGGCATTGAGACCAACTATGGCAAACAACAAGGCGATCGCCCTACATTGCAAGCCTTGGCGCAAAAAGGTCTGAGTCAACATCGCCGACAAAAATTTTATCGCCAAGAGCTGGAGCAATTTCTACTCTTGGTCAGAGCCAACAATCTAGCGCCACTGAAAATCAAAGGCTCTTGGGCAGGCGCCTTAGGTTATGCGCAATTTATCCCTAGCTCTTATCGTCATTATGCGGTTGATTTTGATCATGATGGGCGGGTTGATTTGTTTAATTCTGCAGCCGATGCGATTGGCTCTATTGCCCACTATTTTGACCAACACCATTGGCACGACGGGGGTGATATTGTCTATCCAGTCACACTTAAGCAAGCACACTTAAAGCTGGCCAAAACGGGTACCAACAAACCCAGAAAAACGGCTCAATATTACCGTGAATTGGGGATTGATCTAGCCGCTGATATCAACGACAAAAGCAAGGTGGCATTGATTCGCATGCCGCAAGATCAGCGCCTCGATACTTACGCCAGTTTATGGAATTTTTATGTACTAACCCGTTATAATCACGATAACCGATATGCAATGGCTGCTTACGAGTTATCGCAGGCAATTGAACAACTCTATCTACAATCTAATTAACCTATGACACGCTTTAATTCTTTATTAAAAACCCTACTATTCTCTCTGTCTGTTGTTGCTATTAATGTACAAGCTGCAATTTTTATCACCCCCAAAGCGCCTGAGATTAGTGCTGCTGCTTACACCGTGGTGGACTACCATTCAAATAAGATTATTGCCAGTAATAATGAGCATGAAAAACGTGCGCCAGCCTCGCTCACCAAACTGATGACTGCCTATGTGGTATTTCAACTCTTACAAGATGGTCGCGTTTCGCTAGAAGACGATGTGCGTATTAGTGAAAAAGCTTGGAAAACTGGCGGCTCTAAGAGTTTTGTTGAAGTGGGAAAAACCATCAAGTTAGAGACCTTGCTTAAGGGTACGATTATTCAATCGGGCAACGACGCCGCGGTTGCACTGGCTGAGCACATTGCCGGCACCGAAGGTACGTTTGCCACGTATATGAATGAATATGCGCGTGAACTGGGCATGAAAAACTCACGTTTTGAAAATGCCTCAGGTCTGCCGCATCCGGATCAATACACCACCGCGCACGATATCGCCATTTTGTCGATTGCCACCATTCGTGACTTTCCGCAGTTCTATCCTTGGTACAAAGAAAAAGAATTTACTTACCACGGCATCAAGCAGCGCAATCGTAACAAATTACTGTGGAGCGACCACACGGTTGATGGCCTAAAAACGGGTTACACCAAAAAAGCCGGTTACAACCTGGCCGCCAGTGCAGCTCGCGTGGGCATGCGCCTAGTCTCTGTGGTCATGGGCTCTTCAGGTGTGGAAGCCAGAACCGCACAAACACAAAAGATTCTTGACTATGGCTTTAGATTCTTTGAGACTCACACCATTGACAAG
>CAZMJI010000011.1:0-22608 GCA_964566765.1 uncultured Piscirickettsiaceae bacterium | reverse complement strand
AATCGATTGTGTCACCAAACTCATCGCCAATGCTGGGCTCTATTCCAGGCATGTTCTCAATGTTTACCGATCCAATGTTGAAGATCTCGGGCCAGGGTAATCCAGAATTTGATAAGTTTGCCAATCGTACGTCTCGTTATACGCAGTACCAACAAGCTAAAAACCGTCTAACTCAGGCAGAGAACAATCTTAAGCAAGTTGAAGAAAAGCTAAAAGATGCCAATGTTAGCGCCCCATTTGATGGTGTGATTGTGGCCAAAAGTGTGAATGAGGGTGATGTGGTTAACCCGGGTCAGACCCTGATTGAATTTGCCAACATTAAAGACTTACAAGTTGAAGTTAACATTCCATCAAGATTGGTTAGAAGTTTGAAGATGGAAAAGGCTTATCGTATTAAGTTAGACATCGCCAACATTGTGGTTGAGGCTAAGTTGTCGCAAATCTACCCGATTGCGGACAATGCCAAGCATAGTGTGAAGGTGAAGTTTGATCTGCCGCCAAACACGCCAGTACTACCTGGTGCTTATGCTGAGGTAGAAATCTTTGAAACCGATTCAGGCATCTTAACACCAGTGATTCCAGAACAAGCCATTATGTGGCGCTCGTCACTACCAAGTGTGTTCGTGGTGAATCCGCAAACCAACAAGACTGAGCTGCGCTTTATCCGTTTGGGTGAGCAAGTGGGTAAGAATAAGAAGAGCGTACTATCAGGCTTAAAAGTGGGTGAGCGCATTGTTGCCAACCCAAATATTCTAATGGTTTCAGGCATGGATATTTAATTCTATAGACTATGTCAAATACAAATCACACGGATCAGGCGCAAGAAGCGCACGACTTAGGGGTAGCAGGTAAGCTAACCAAGGCGTTTATTACCTCGCCACTGTCGATTATTATCTTCTTTGCCATGTTGGGCGCCGGTATTATCGGCCTAATCTCCACACCAAGACAAGAAGATCCGCAGATCTCAGTGCCGCTGATTGATCTGTTTGTGGAATATCCAGGTGCCTCTTCTGAAGAGGTTTCTAACATTGTGATTAAGCCGCTAGAGCGACTGATGTCACATATCTTAGGTGTTAAGCACGTTTATTCAGTAAGTGACAAGGGTCAAGGCATCATCACCGTTGAATTTGATGTGGGTCAGGAGATGAACGCCTCGATTATTAAGGTGCGCGATAAGATGCTGGCCAACTTGGACTTTATGCCGCCTGGGGCGAGAAAGCCACTGATTAAACCTAAAGAAATTGACGACGTTCCGATTATCAACTTAACCTTGTGGTCAAAATCTCTAGATGATGGGCAGTTGCGTTCACTCGGTTTAGAGCTACTACAACAACTGGAAAAAGTTAAAGACACCAACAACGGCTTTGTGGTTGGTGGTCGTAAAGAAATTTTCCATGTGGACCTGTATCCAGGGCGCTTAGCGGGCTATAACGTCTCCGTGCAACAGATTGCCGGTACCATTGGTTCGGCCAATGTGCGTGAACACACCGGTAATATTGAGCTCAACGGCTATCAAATGGAAGTCTACTCAGGTGACTTCTTTACCAAGGTGGAAGACATTGAGAACCTGGTAGTCTCGATTAATGACGGCAAGCCGGTTTATATTCGTGACGTGGCTGATGTGTACTATGCGCCGGAAGAAACCGAGCATATGGTGAGCTATTACACCGGTAAGGCCAATCAAACCGAACAAAAGGCCACGGCTGAACAAGCGGTAACCATTGCGGTGGCGAAAAAATACGGCACCAATGGTGTGAAAGTTGCCAACGACATTCTCGCCAAAGTAGAAGAATTAAAAGGGCGTCTAATTCCAGATAACGTAGAAGTCAGTGTTACGCGTAACTACGGTAAATCGGCCAAAGATAAGGTAGATGCACTGATTAAGAAGCTGTTTATCGCCACCGGTGCGGTTACTATTCTGGTTTGGCTAGCCTTGGGTGTGCGTCCAGCTATCGTGGTTACCCTGGTAATTCCAGTGGTGCTACTAATGACCATCTTCTCAGCTTGGATTTTGGGTATGACCATTGACCGAGTGAGTTTGTTCGCCTTGATCTTCTCCATTGGTATTTTGGTGGATGATGCGATCGTGGTCACCGAGAATATTTATCGTCGCTGGCTGATTGACAATAAGATTACCATTAAGACAGCGATTGACGCGGTTCGAGAAGTGGGCAACCCAACCATTCTTGCTACCTTTACCGTGGTTGCAGCCCTGGTGCCAATGGCAGCGGTAAGTGGCATGATGGGTCCGTACATGGCGCCAATTCCAATTCTGGGCTCAGTGGCGATGATGTTCTCGCTATTTGCCGCCTTCGTGTTTGCCCCGTACTTCATTATGAAGATTGTGCCGCCACTACATGTGCTGCACAAGATGCACGCCAAGGAAGAGAAAGAACAGAAGGTGATGCACAAGTTCTACCACGCCACCATCACCAAATTGTTCAGCTCTAAGACCTATGGTTATGGCTTCCTGTTTGGTCTAATTGGCGCCTTCTTCTTGTCAATGGCCATGTTCTACAATACCTCAGTACCGGTTAAGATGCTGCCATTGGATAACAAATCCGAGTTTGGTATTGTGTTAGATATGCCAGATGGCTCGGCCTTAGCTGATACCGCCACCACCCTGCACTCGATGGCGCAAGTACTGAGAAACATCCCTGAAGTGGTTGCCATTCAAACCTATAGTGGCACCGCAAAACCATTCGACTTCAACGGTTTGGTACGTCACTACTACTTAAGACATATGCCGTCTGAAGGTGAACTGCAAATTCAACTAGCCGAGAAGGTTGATCGCGATCGTACTTCACACGAAATTGCGCTAGAGGCGCGTGAGCTGGTGAAACAAATTGCCGCGGATGCAGGTGCCAATTACGCCGTGGTAGAGATGCCACCAGGTCCACCAGTGCTACGCCCAGTGGTGGCTGAAGTTTATGGTCCTGATCGTGCCACACGTAAAAAGCTGGCGAATGATCTAACCGAATTGTTTAAAGAATCTGGCACCATGACCGATGTTGACAATCTGATGCGTGATGAGTATCCGGTGATTGACTTTGAAGTAAATACGGAAAAAGCCTCACGTTTTGGCGTTAGTGTACAAACCATTAAAGAAACCTTGGCGATGTCGATGAGTAGCTACAATGTGGGTACGATTCGTCTGAAAAACGCACTAGAACCGTCACGTATTTGTATTCAGATCCCATTGTCTAAGCGTTCGCAATTGTCTTATCTAACGCAACTGCCGGTGCAATCACAATACGGCGGCATGATTCCAATCTCAGAGCTGGGTTCGTTTGTGTATAAGAAACAAGATGAGCTAATCTTCCACAAAGACTTGGCCGATGTTGAGTATGTTTTGGGTGAGCCTGTTGGCCGTCTAAGCGCACCAATCTATGCCATGTTTGCAGTGGATGATCTACTGCTGCGTTATCAAACCCTAGATGGTGAGCAACTACAAGGTGAATACCTAGGCCCGCCTGAGGATCAAACCGTACCAGGCTTTGAATGGGCTGGTGAGTGGACCGTAACCTATGAGACTTTCCGTGATATGGGTATGGCCTTTGGTGTGGCCCTGGTGGTGATCTACATGCTGGTGGTCTGGCAGTTTGGTAACTTTATTATACCGGCGATTATTATGGCGCCAATTCCATTGACACTATTGGGTATTGTGCCGGGCCACTGGATGCTGGGCGCTGAGTTTACTGCTACCTCAATGATCGGTTGGATTGCTTTGGCCGGTATTATTGTAAGAAACTCAATTCTATTGGTGGACTTCACGGTGCAAGAATATGCCAAAGGTACGCCATTTTTCGATGCCGTGATTAACTCTTGTTCATCGCGTACACGACCGATTCTGATCACTGCGTTTGCCTTGGTTGGTGGTTCAAGTGTGATCCTGTCTGACCCAATCTTCCAGGGTATGGCAATTTCACTACTATTTGGTGTGTTGGTATCAACCGTACTAACGCTAATTGTAATTCCACTGGGTACGCTGTCTGCGGGTGAAGCCTCTTGTCGTAATATTGCGGTTAATATGGGCCTGTTGCCAGGTGATGCTGATGAAGACGCTAAATACAATGTGGATAAGCCGGTTAAAGAAAAAGCTGACAAAGGCGAACGTAAAGCGCCGGATGCCAAGCAGTGGATTAAATCAGCCCTAAAGAAGAAGGGCAGCGAGCAGAGCGAGTCAGAGACGGATGAAAAGATTGATACCAATGGCCTGCTGAAAAAAGAAGACAAAAACGACGTTTAATCCATTCTAAGCACAGATAAAAAAAGACCTCACTAAGAGGTCTTTTTTTTACCTGTCTATTGGCGGTTAGCTACTTAATCTCGTGGCCAGCAGCCTGCAGATCGGCATGGTAAGAAGAGCGCACCATGGGACCACTGGCAACCTGAGAAAAGCCCAGCTCTAAGGCCAGGGTTTTATAGTCTTCAAAGGCTTCAGGGGTGATGTAGCTCTCCACTGCCAAGTGGTGCTTAGAAGGTTGAAGATACTGTCCTAGGGTGAGCATCTCCACCTGGTGTTCTCGCAGGTCTTTCAGCACATTAATCACTTGCTGTTGGGTTTCACCCACGCCCAGCATCAGGCCCGATTTAGTGCTGACCTGAGGATGCATCTCTTTAAAGGCTTTCAGCAGCGCCAGTGAGTGCTGATAATCAGCGCCTGGTCGCACCTTAGGGTATAAGCTTGGCACCGTCTCTAGATTGTGGTTAAACACATCGGGCGGGCAATCGGTAAAGGTCTCCAGTGCCCGGTCCATGCGTCCTCTAAAGTCCGGCGTTAGGATTTCAATGTTAACCTCAGGGGTTCGTGTGCGTACCGCATCAATACAGTCTTTAAAGTGTCCAGCACCGCCATCACGTAAGTCATCTCGATCAACCGAGGTAATGACCACGTATTTCAACCCCATCTTATCGATGGTTTGCGCCAAATGTGCTGGCTCATTGCCATCTAATGGCTTAGGCTTACCATGCGCCACATCGCAAAATGGACAACGACGCGTGCAGATTTGCCCCATGATCATAAACGTCGCGGTACCGTGATTAAAGCATTCGCCTAAGTTGGGACACTGTGCTTCTTCACAAACGGTAAACAACTCTTGATCTCTAAGGGTGCGCTTAAGGCGATCAACCTTGGAGCCACCTGGGTGCTTAATGCGAATCCAGCTAGGCTTTCTCAGCGCTTGACGCTCGCTATCTGGCTTAATCTTCAGACGCGATACTTTGGAAGCGCCCTTGAGTTGTTTAATGTCAATTTCTTGCGACATGTTGAATAAGGAGTTGGCTAAGTTCTTCAGCTACGGTTGAAAACTCCACATTATCCGCTAAATCGGCCAATTGTGTGACTTCTAACCCAGGATAACCACAAGGGTTAATACTCAGAAAAGGCGAGAGGTCCATGTCGATATTAAGACTCAGGCCATGATAGGTTTTGCCATGTTTGACTTTAAGGCCCAATGCTGAGATCTTTTTATCCTCAACATAGACCCCAGGCGCACCTTCTTTGAGCTGCGATTCAACCCCGTAGCTTTGAAGCAATGCTTGTACACTGGATTCAATGAGTGAGACCATTTTCTTCACCCCAATGCCCAGGCGTTTTAAATCAATCAGGCAGTAAATCACCAATTGCCCGGGGCCGTGATAGGTTACTTGGCCACCGCGATCGGTTTGCACCACGGGAATCTCCCCGGTTGACAGTAGATGAGCTTGTTTGCCGGCAATGCCTTGGGTAAAGACCGGTGGGTGCTCAACCACCCAAAGCTCATCCTCAGTGCGCTCATCACGCTTGTTGGTGAAGTCGATCATAGCTTGCCAGCTAGACTGGTAGTCTTTAAGACCTAAGTGCTTGATCCTCATTAGACAAGAGGGGGTTATAGGACGTAAGCCACCAGTTTGCAAGCCTGTAGCTCAGCGTTAATTTGATCCAATTGGGAGCGACTGGTTGCCACAATGCGCACGGTAAAAGAGATATAGCTGCCTTTTGAGCTACGCTTGGTGGTGATTTGATTGGGATGTAATTTACCTGCGTGACGCTCAATAATGGTGCAAATGGTTGGATGCAGATCATCGCAGTCCTTACCAAAGACCTTAACCGGGTAGTCACAAGGGAAGTTAAAGATTTCCTCAGAGGTTAAATTAGTATTGTTCATAGCAAGTGATTTTATCTCCTATTACGGTAGAATATGGGCATTTTTGACGATTTCAAGGGCCTTATTCTGATGAGACCACAACAAATTAGCCAAATTCTGGATAAAGAACTAAACAGTGTACTTGAAGGCCACCACACGCCGGTGATGCTATGGGGGGCGCCCGGTATTGGCAAGTCACAAATTGTGGCGCAAATTGCCGACAAGCACCAAGTGCCGATGATTGACATCCGCTTGTCACAAATGGAACCCAGCGACTTGCGCGGTATTCCTTTTAAAAATGATGAATGGGTAGATTGGTCAATTCCCTCTATTTTGCCGGACACCAAGCGCCATGGTGAGCGCGGCGTGTTGTTTTTAGATGAGATTACCTCAGCGCCACCCACCGTGGCAGCTGCTGCTTATCAGCTGATTCTGGATCGTCGTCTGGGTGAATACCAAGTGCCTGATGGTTGGGCCATTTTTGCCGCTGGTAATCGCCAAGGTGATCGTGGTGTAACCTATTCCATGCCTTCTCCGCTGGCCAACCGCTTCTCGCATTATGAGCTGGATGTGCACTTAGATGATTGGGTGGCTTGGGCTTATGAGCAGAAAATTGACGAAGGCATTATTGGTTTTTTACGTTATCGACCTGAGCATCTGTTTGAATTTGATCCGGCGCACAATCCAGTGAGTTTTCCATCACCAAGAACTTGGGAGTTCACGCATCGAGCACTGAGAAAATTTGGTGATAATTTAACCTTGTTCAGACAAACGGCCAGCGCCTGTGTTGGCGAGGTAGCCGGGGTTGAAGTGGCGACTTTTATTGAACACCTAAAAGACTTGCCGGATTTAGATGCGATTATTCGCGGTGAAGCGGTTTCTATCCCTAAAGAGATTGATCTGCAATACGCCATTTGTGCCGCCCTAGTGGGTCGAGCCATCAGTGTTAAGCAGGAGGCTAATGCCGCTGAAGTTTGGGGCAATATTCTTAATTTTGCCGCTGATTTTCCACAAAAAGAGCTGGGTGTGATGCTGGTTTCTGATATGCAAAGAGCGGTCGGTAGTGACATCTTCTCAGTGCCTGAGTTTGCCAATTGGGCCGATAAAATCGCCTCAGTGATGTTCGATTAGCCATGATCAATCTTAATCAAGACGTCAACTACCCAACAACGCCTTTATTAAGACTGGGCTTTAGAGCTTTCTTTTTTGCCGCCGGTATTATTGCAACCTTATCTATGTTGCTATGGGTCTTATTGTATCAAGGATTGATGAGTACGGCTTATCTAGCGCCACAATACTGGCATGCCCATGAGATGATTTTTGCTTATGCTGGCGCTACTATTGTTGGTTTTTTGCTGACTGCCAGTCGCAATTGGACCGGCATACAAACGCTATACGGCAAACCACTGCTGGCCTTATTGGTGCTATGGCTTGCGGCAAGATTCTTGCCTTGGGTCAGTGTCGAGTTGATGTGGTATCAAATGTTGTTAGACACCGGTTTTTTACTACTAGCCACGGTGGCCATCAGCTACCCAATTATCAAAGCCAAAAACTGGAATAACATCTCAATCATTGCCAAATTAGCCTTGCTATTTGCCGCCCATGTGGCCTATTATCTGGGGGTGATGGGACTGCTGGATCATGGCGTTTACATAGGTATTTACGCCGGTTTTTATCTGGTTATTAGCCTGCTGTTTATGATGTCCAGACGACTGCTGCCATTTTTTATCGAACGTGGTTTGGGGCTCGATACCGAGCTTAAGAATTCCAAGTTTCTAGATTTATCTTCTTTGTTGCTATTTGTACTATTTCTATTGGTAGAAGTGTTTTTCCCGAGTAGTAATCCTATGCTGGCTGTATTGCCACTGACACTATTTTTAATTCACGCCAAGCGCCTACTGAATTGGTATGCACCAGGGATTTGGCACAAATCACTACTATGGAGTATTTACCTGTCCTACGCTTTCCTAACCTTAGGATTTTTGCTCAATGCCCTAAGTTATTTCCTGGTCTTGCCAGCTTATTTGGATACGCACAGCTTTGCCTTTGGTATTGCGCTGATGACGCTTAGTATGATGTGTCGCGTATCGCTGGGTCATACAGGGCGCAATGTGTTTGACCCGCCTAAGGCACTAAATTGGATCTTTGTACTATTGTTGCTGTCCTTTGTCTTTAGGGTGATACTGCCATCAGTCTCTACAGAATACTACACAACTTGGATCTTGACTTCTCAGTTGCTATGGATCGGTTCCTTTGTTTATTTCTCCATCATTTACACACCGATGTTTTTTAAGCCCAGAACCGATGGACAGTTTGGATAGATGAAAATAGCCAAAGAACTACTAACCCTAACCAAAGAGCATCACGTCGCACTGTCATTGGCCAACCATTGTAAAAACACGTTTCAGCGCAATAATGCAGATGAGATTAATGCACTATGCACAACCATTAGTCAACGATTTTCACGTGAATTCAAGCCGCACTTTGATACGGAAGAGCAAACTTTGTTAAAGTTTTTAGCGTCACATTCAAATGAGTTAGCGCAATTGTGCGCACAATTAATTGACGAACATCGGCAATTGTATCAACTGGCTCAAGCGCTGGACGACGATGCACAACGATTGCCTGAATTTGCCGAGTTGTTATCAGCACATGCTCGCTTAGAAGATCGGGTAGTGTTCCCTAATATCAACCGTCTTTCGGCCCAGCAAAAACAACAGATACTGGATGCGAGCGCCCAACATCCGCCCGCACAAAAACCATGGTAGACGAGTATAAGTTTTGGCAAGAAGACAAAGCCAAGCCGGTTGAAGTCATCGGCGAAGACATTGTTCAGGAGGCGCCTGAGGCTGTCGATCTAAAGACGGTTGAAGATAGACTGACTAAGGCCAGAACACAGTTGATTCTGGATCAGCCGTTTTTGGGCAATTTGGTACTAAGATTGCAACTACGCGCGGCCGACTCTTGGTGTAAAACCAGTGCCACGGATGCCAAGCACTTTTATTACAACCCTGGTTTTATTGAGAACTGCTCTAACTCGCAAATTAAATTTGTGCTGATTCATGAAGCACTACATTGTGCTTTGACGCACTTTGCCCGCCGCGGAAATCGTGATAAGCACAAATGGGATTTGGCTTGTGACTTTGCCATTAATCCGCTACTGGTTAAGCAGGGCTTTAACCCGCCACTGGATCTGCCTATTTTTCATAAATACAAAGGCATGATTGCCGAAGAGATCTACCCCATGATCGATGACAATATCGACGAGGAGCCTTTCGATCAACATCTGTATGACGACAATCCTGATGACGATCAAGAGGAATCTGACGGCGGCATGAAAGAAGATTCACTCGAGGGTAGGTCTGACAATCAACCAAGCTCAGGTAAACAATCCTCAAGCAACAGTCAAAACGGGCGTGATGAGCTGGCTGATAAGCCCAAGCCGCTGACACCTGATGAGATCAATACTTTGGCCAGCCAATGGCAAAAAAATCTAGCCTCTAGTGCGCAATTGGCACATCAGGCTGGCAAATTGGATGATGAGTGGGGCAAGCTGGTGGATTTCTTCTTGCAGCCTCAGGTCTCTTGGCGTGCACTATTGGCACAATATCTGTCCAATCTGGCACGTGACGACTTCTCTTATCATCGACCTTCTAGACGTCAAGGGGAGGCCATTTTGCCTGCGCTGCGTTCGGCACAGATTGATATTAGTGTGGCGATTGATACCTCAGGCTCGATCTCTCAAGAAGACATCGATGAATTTGTCAGTGAGATTGACGCGATTAAAAGTAATATCCGCGCCAGCATCACCCTGATGGCCTGCGATGATCAATTAGAAAAACACCATATCTGGCGTTATGAACCTTGGGAAGAATTAAACTTTCCGACCTCATTGGGTGGCGGTAAAGGCACCAATTTTATTCCGGTGTTTGATCACATTGCCAGACAAGACAATCCAGACCAGGTGCTGGTGTACTTCACCGATGCTGAAGGCATCTTTCCTGAATTTGAGCCTAATTATCCGGTGATTTGGCTCATCAAAGGCAAAGCCAGTGTGCCTTGGGGCGCTAGGATTCAGCTGAATTAATCCGATGAAAGAACTCACACCACAACAAGTACAAACCTACTTAAGCAAGCATCAGGCACTGCTACTGGACGTACGTGAGCCCTGGGAGTGGGAGAAGTGTCATTTAGAGGGTGCCAGATTGCTGCCCATGGGACAAATCCTCTCACACATTGACAGTCTGGATAAGGCTCGGCCAGTGGTGGTGGTTTGTCATCACGGCATCCGCTCCAGACAGGTAGCGCGTTATTTAGATTCTGTCGGCTTTGAGACGGTGATTAATCTACTGGGTGGGGTTGATGCCTGGGCCAAAGAATTGGACCCAAATATGGCGCAATATTAGCCCAAACGCTGCCTTAGCGCCTCAAACAAACTAATACCGGTTGCCACCGAGACATTAAGACTCTCCACATTGCCCTGCATGGGGATCTTAACCAATTGATCACAGGTCTTTTTGGTCAGTGTTCTAAGACCTGAACCCTCAGCACCCATAACAATAGCAACCGAGTCAGTGAGGTCTACTTGGTAGAGGGAAGTTTGCGTGTGGCCATCCAGGCCAATACTCCAAACCCCGCAATCTTGCAAAGCTTTTAGAGTGCGCGATAGGTTGGTTACCTGGAAGATTTTCAGCTGATTCAGCGCGCCCGCTGAAGTTTTATGCACCAAAGCATTGATCGGTGCCGAGCCATCTTTGTTTAACACCACGCAATCCACCCCGGCTGCATTGGCAGAACGCAGGCAAGCACCTAAGTTTCTAGGGTCCTGAATGGAGTCTAATACCAAGATAAGCGCCTTGTTTGACAGCTGGTTAACATGGTTAATCAGCGCGTCTTGGCCGGGTAGGGTGGGCAGTAGAATTTCAGCCACCACGCCCTGGTGAGAGCCTTGCTGGGTGAGTTTGTCTAATTGTGATTTTTGCGCCTGCTGCCAAGGGATTTGCAAGTCTCTCAGCTGCTCATGCAGACGATTGAGGCGCTTATCTTGACGTCTGTCAAAGGTTAGTACTCTAACAATACACTGAGGATTGGAGTCCAGCTGCGCCTCTAAGGCATGAAAACCAAAAATATACAGCGACTTGGACATCTTAGAGTTTGTTCTCAAAGATTTCGATATAGACGTCTTCTCTTAATTTGTCAGTCCACTCACCAAAGTATTGGCTTTGCTTTTGACGCAATAATGCCGCTTTAAGTGCTTGCAAACGTTGGTCGATCTGACGTTCACTATCTATCTTTAGTAGACGCCAAGTCTGGCCTACTTTAAAGGGTTTAGAAACCGTGTCTTGACCTAGATCAGAGACAATATTGGCAAACACATCTGGCAGTTTAGATTTGTCTAGCCAGTCGGATATGCCAGCATTTTGATAGGATGGATCTTGAGAGTAAAGCTTGGCCAATGCGCCAAAAGCCTCCCCTTGTTGCGCTCTGTCCTTAAGGGTTACTAAAAACGCTTCTAAGGCAGCATCTTCGGTGCTTTGTGTGCCATCAGGGCGTTCGACGCTGGCAATCACAATTTGCGCCAGGCGGATTTGTGTCTGCCACTGCGGCTCACCTGGGTTTTTGGCCAAGGCTTGAGTTAGCTCATCCTCGCTCAAACTGAGCTTGGCTTCTTGTAAAACCACCTGTCTTAAACCTTTTAAGATTAATGACATCTGCACTTCACTTAACACCTGATCAAAGTCTTTAACTTGACGCAGCTGCGCCAGGGTTAATTGGTTTTGTTTGGCAATGGTGTTAAGTAAGTTGTTCACAGCCTCAGCACGAGGTTGTATGCCCAGCTTGCCCGCTTGTTTTAATTGCAGGTGTCTGTCAATGTGCTGATTCACCACTTGACGCTTTTGCTCGCGGTTTAGCTCGGGGGTTAGATCCTTGGCAACGGTAGCGGAGGTGATCAGCTCATCATCCACCACGGCAATAATGCTATTGGCGGCAAAAGCATGAATACTGCAAAAAGCAGCCGCTAATAGCAAATGTTTGGGTTTAGTAATCATCGAGATCGGCTAGGTAGTTTGGAATGTCTTTTTGTAGTTTGTTGCGTAAGCTTGGCGTGGTAGAGGCCAGACCTTTAAACACCAGCTCAACTTCAGTCACATGATCGTAATCACTGCCACTGTATTCTTTAAAGTGCGCTAAGCGCAAAGCCCAACAACACGACTCATAGGCAACACCACCGACTTGCTTATTGGTGAGATCGCTGCTGAGCGAGCGATTGACACCGGCAAACACATGCACTCGATCGGTTAATGGGTAAGCACCATAGAGTTCGGCAGATTCTTCGCTGCTGCTGTCATGATGCACCAAGGTTAAGAATTGTCGGCCGTCGATTTTGTAGGCGATTGAACTGTCTTTTTTATCAATTTGATTGGTTTCTGGATCGTATTGAATCTCAGTATTTAGCACAATTGGCCCGCTTTTAAAATTGGCAGAAGCGGCAATGTCTGAATAGTTTCTCAAACCGTTGTTGGCCGAGATGTCATCCTTATACAGGGTTTGTGCAGCTTTTAGTGTCACGTAAGTTTCACCACTATTGGCATCAATAAATTCAGACTCGACACCCAGGGTAACGTCGTTGGCTTTACCGATACGATCCAAACCGGTGTACTTATTGGCCGAGAACAGATTGCTATAAGAGTCACTCTTGGCTTCTGAGTCGTAGTTCGGTAGGCTGCTTTGCGCTTTGTCTGGTGTGTAGTGGTAGCTAAATCTTGGCACCAAGGTTTGAATCAAGTCTTTAGAAAAAGCCTGAATCTCTCGCTCCAAGAATAACTTACCATCTAGATTAAAGCGTGCCATGGATCTGGATTTATCCGCTTGGTTATCTAACGCATAATTGGTTGATAGTAAGCTTAGTGTGGGCTTAAGTTGATAAGCCGGGGTGCTAATTTCTTTAGAGAAGTTGGCCTGCGCATGGGTACGCACACCGGTATCGGTTGCTGTGTCGTGCTTAAATTTGGTGCTGATCAGTGACAGATCAATACTGCGACCCTCTAAGGCATTAATGCGCTTATTCAATGCCAACTCTGGCGCCTTGATATAAGCCGCATTACCACTATTAACCAATTGCTCATCTTCGGTCAATAGGCTCATGGAAAGAGCCTGCTCAGGATCTTGATAAGCCAAGTTTAGACTAGAGATCAGTGAATCAATTGAGGTGTGTTCGTGCGCAACCTCTTTAAAGTAGTCTGCATCAGACACACGGTGCGTGTGCACGCCCAAGGTGGTTTTGGCGTTGAGTGAGACATCTAAGTCGGTTTTTAACAACCAGCGCTTAGTATTATCAATGGCATCATCTGCCAAGTAATGACCTTCCACTTCAACTCGACCTTGCTCCCACCAATCGTTGCTCTCCAGCAGTTGACGGTACTTACCTTCAAGCACTTCGCCTCGAGATGACAGGTGATTCAGGGTTAATAAAAAGTCGCGATCTGGGGCCAGATTAAAATAGTACGGGATTCTCACTTGATAGCCACTCTTACTACCGGCTTCGTTATAACTGGCCACCGATGGTGATAAGAAACCCGAGCCTCTACCTTCTAATACCCATTCGTGGCTCGGTAAGTAGAAAATTGGCAGGCCTAAGAACTCCAGGGTCACGTCTTCGGCTTGACCGCGGTTGGTGTGCGCATTCAGTGTGATTTGATCGGCATTTAGGCGCCAATCGCCACGCCCCAATGGACATAAGGTGTAATTAGCTTGGTCAAACACTTGAATCTGTCCATCACTCACCACCTTGTCAGCATAGCCGTTAATGCGACTTTGCGGGTAATGAAAATCAGCCTGACTCAGGGTTACATGAGTTTGTTCGTTTTGCTTTCTCAGCTCTGCCGCCTTGGCGTTCAGCATTAAGGTGGCATCTTGGAATCGAACATTGCCATCAGCATAAGAGGTTTTGTCGCTTTTTTGAATACGTACTGTGTCAGCGGCCAAGAAATACTCAGAGGAATGCAAAGAGACGTTACCAGTCAGTAGGTAGTGGTCTTTGTTGGTGATTTCACTTTGGTCAGCCAAGACATCTAAGGCGTCACTTTGAGTGCTGAGCTGCTGTTTGGGAAAGAGGGTATTTTGAGTGCTACATTGAAGATTAACTTGAGCTTGGAGTGTCAATGAGCACAAGGCCAGCGTGCTAAAAATCAGTGGCTTTTTCATACAGCAGTTTGCAGCAAAATAAATCCATTCATTTTAACACCATATATTTATCTCTATAGTTGCTTATTCAAGGGTTTGTTGAGATTTATTTTGGGTAAAATAAATCAGGTTTTTTACTTTAAACTGATTAAAAATTAACATGGCTTGGAACGACAAGAACAACCAAAACCCTTGGGGTGGCAACAACCAAACACCACCCGAGTTAGACGAAGTTATCAAAGACTTCAAAAATAAATTCGACGGCATGTTTGGTGGCGGCAAAGGCAATAACAACGAGCCTAGTGAAGTGAAAGTGCCGCAGATGCCTGCAACTGGCGGTCTTAAATATGTACTGCTACTGGCCTTGTTATTATGGCTAGCTTCGGGCATTTACATCGTTGACCCGGCAGAGCGCGGCGTGGTACTACGCTTTGGCGCCTTCCAAGAAGAAACCTCTCAAGGTCCACATTGGCACCTGCCTTATCCAATTGAAAACGCACACCTAATCAACGTTGAGCAAATTAGAACGGCAGAGATTGGTTATCGAAACGTTACCGCGGGTTCACGCCGATTTGGTGGCAACGTCTCTAGCGAGTCCATCATGCTAACCAAAGACGAAAACATGATTGATGCCAAATTTGCGGTACAGTACAAGATTAACGATGCACAAGCTTATCTATTTAACGTGGCTGGCCCAGAGAGCACACTACGTCATGTGGTTGAGAGTGCGATTCGTGAAGTGGTGGGTAAGAACACCATGGACTACATCCTAACCGAAGGTCGCTCGAGTGTGGCTGATAGCGTTAAGGAAAAGTCACAAGAATTGCTTGATATGTATCAAACTGGCCTAACCATTACCACGGTTAACATGCAAGATGCACAACCACCAGAGCAAGTGCAAGCTGCCTTCTCAGATGCAGTAAAAGCGCGTGAGGACAAGCAGCGTTTGATTAACGAAGCACAAACTTACTCAAACGACATCCTGCCAAGAGCACGTGGTAAGGCAGCGCGTATGCTAGAAGAAGCCAAGGCTTATAAGTCTGAAGTGGTGTCTAAATCAGTGGGTGAGGCGCAGCGCTTTAAGCAAATTCTAACTGAGTATGAAAAAGCGCCTGAGGTCACCAAAGAGCGTCTATATCGCGAAACCATTGAATCGGTACTGGCCAAGACCAACAAGGTGGTGGTCGACTCAAAGGCCAATTCAATGATGTATCTGCCAATTGACAAGTTGGTTGACACCAAGCGTGGCAATACTGAAATTGTGATTCAAGACAACACAACACAAAACCAAAACAATCCACAAAATACCCGCGGGGTTTTCCGTACTAGGGAGGTAAGATAATGCCAAAAATCATGCTAATTCTAGGCGCATTGATCGCCTTTGTACTGGGTTCTTCGCTATACACGGTAAACGAGACACAAACTGCCATTAAATTGCGACTGGGTGAGATCGTTAAGGTGGAAACCACACCGGGTCTGAAATTTAAGATGCCATTTGTGAACAACGTGGTGAAGTTTGATAATCGTATTCAAACCCTGGATGCGCCAGCTGAGCGCTTCCTAACCGGTGAGAAGAAAAACGTAATCGTTGACTCTTACGTGAAGTGGCGTATTACCAGCGCTGAGCAGTTCTACAAATCAACCGGTGGTAATATCACTCGAACCAACAATCGTTTGGCACAGATCATTAAAACCGGCCTAAAGAGTGAATTCTCTAAGCGTACCATTGCTGAGGTGGTTTCAGGTGAGCGTAGTGAAATTATGAACAATATCACCAGACTGGCGAAAAAAGATGTTAGCGAATTCGGTATTGAGGTGGTTGATGTGCGTATCAAGCGTATCGACTTATCGCAAGAAGTATCTAACTCGGTGTATCGCCGTATGCAGGCTGAGCGTGAGCGTGTAGCCAAAGACTTCAGATCTAAAGGTGCTGAGGAGGCAGAAAAGATTCGAGCGAATGCCGATCGTGAGCGCACCATTATTGTGGCCGATGCTTATAGTAATAGTGAAAAGATTCGAGGTGAGGGCGATGCCATTAGTGCCGGTAACTACGCTGAAGCTTATAATAAAAACGCAGAGTTTTATTCATTCTACCGCTCTTTGGAGTCGTACAAAAAGTCATTTGACAAAGCCAATGACATCCTAGTACTTAATCCAAATACAGAGTTTTTCCGTCACTTTAACCCAGAGACCAAATAAGCAGACATTATGAGCAACTGGCAACTACCGGAAGGTATTGATGAATTGACCGGCCAGCAGGCGGCTGCGTTCGAGATGGCGCGCCGCTCGCTGATTGATGCTTATATGCAAGCAGGCTATGAATTGGTTATCCCGCCAATGGTGGAGAATGTTGATTCTATGCTGCTAGCCAGCACTGAAGTTGATCAAAAAACCTTTAAATTCTTAGATCCGCTAAGCACCAAAATGCTCGGTGTGCATGCTGATATCACCCCGCAAATTGCGCGTATTGATGCCAAGCATGGCAGCGATGGCGTGAAGAAGTACTGCTATGTGAATGCCATCTTGCAAACTAAGGCGGATGATTTTTACCAGTCTCGCTCACCGATTCAGGCAGGTGCAGAACTGTACGGTTCAGACACACTAGAGAGTGATGTTGAGGTGATTAAGCTGATGCTGGAGAGCATGGCGATTTTAGGCATCTCACCCGTGGTATTAAGCTTGGGCAATGTGGCTATCTTTAATACCTTGATTGCTCATGAGTTATTAACAGAAAGTCAAGCGCAAGCCTTAAGAGAAATCTTTGTTAAGCGCTCGACGCCAGATCTGCAAAACTTTATTGTAGAACATCAACTTAATAACGAGACGCTATTTACTGCTCTTATGGAGCTTGAAGGTGGCGCAAATGTATTGGATACCGCACTGGAAGTATTTCAGAGCTTTGGTGAAATCAAGCAGGCTATTGAGCGAGTTAAAGCCATTGGTCAAGCACTCAGTGGTACCGGTGTGGACATTATTTACGATTTGGCCGAAACCAAAGCCTATGGTTATCACACCGGTGTGATCTTCTCAGCGTATCACGAGGACTACTCTAAAGCCTTGGCTCAAGGGGGTCGTTATAACAATATTGGTCAATCTTTTGGTCAGTCTAGAGCAGCCACCGGCTTCTCCTTCGATCTAAAGTTTTTATCAAACAATCATTAATCAAATTAATCAGACAAAGTATTAAAAAAATATGTCAAAGAATGTAGTAATTATCGGCACCCAATGGGGTGACGAAGGAAAAGGTAAGGTTGTTGACCTAATTACCGACCGCGTCTCAAGCGTGGTACGCTTTCAGGGCGGACACAATGCAGGACACACCTTGGTCATTGACGGTCAGAAGACGGTCTTACACCTAATCCCATCAGGTATCTTACGTGAGAATGTGGAATGCTTAATTGGCCATGGTGTGGTGCTATCCATGTCCGCGCTAATGAAAGAATTGGGTGAGCTAGATGCCGCTGGTGTGGACGCAGCTGCTCGTATTAAGATTGCCCCAGGTTGTCCGCTGATTATGCCGTATCACATCGCGCTGGATAATGCGCGTGAAGTTAAACGCGGCAAGGCAGCCATTGGTACCACGGGTAATGGTATTGGCCCAGCTTACGAAGACAAGGTGGCGCGTCGTGGTCTGCGTGTCGGCGACCTACTGGATGAAGCAGCCTTTGCCGAGAAGCTAAAAGGGGTGATGGAATATCACAACTTTGCCCTAACCGAGTATTACGGCGTTGAGGCACTGGATTATGAAGCGGTACTGGCAGAAGCCCTAGAACAGGCTAAAGTGGTACGTCCAATGATCACTGACGTAACCCAACGCATTCACGAGCACATTGCCAACAACGAGAACATCTTATTTGAAGGCGCGCAAGGTGCACTGCTGGATATCGACCAAGGCACCTATCCATTTGTAACCTCGTCAAACACCACTTCAGGCGGTGCGGTGACTGGTTCAGGTGTGGGTGTGCGTGATATTGATTATGTGATTGGCATTGTAAAAGCCTATACCACGCGCGTGGGTGGCGGTCCATTCCCGACCGAGCTGGTGTATGACCTAGCCACCGACAGTGGTGATGAAATTGGTAAGATTTTGGGTACCGTCGGCCATGAGTTTGGCGCCACCACCGGTCGTCAACGTCGTTGCGGCTGGTTGGATATGGTTACCCTAAACCGCTCATTCAAACTCAATGCAGTCAGTGGTATTTGCCTAACCAAGCTGGACGTACTAGATTCTCTAGAGTCTATTCAGATTTGTACCGCTTATGAGCTCAATGGTGAAACCGTAACCGAGCCACCATATGATGCCGAAGGCTATGCCAACGCCAAGCCAATTTATATTGAAATGCCAGGCTGGCAAACTTCTACCATTGGCACCAAGTCGTTTGACGAGCTGCCACAAGCTGCGCAAGACTACATTCGTAAGATTGAAGAACTCTCGGGCTTACCAGTTGACATTCTATCAACCGGCCCAGATCGCGACGAAACCCTAATTCTAAATCACCCGTTTGATGAGTAACGATCCACATCACCAGAGGGAAGCGGAAAAGTACGATAATCCGATTCCTTCTCGGGAGTACATTTTAGAATTTATCGAACAACAGCCTAGAACCAAGCACGAACTGTTTGACTTATTAGAGGTAGATAATAGCCAGAAAAAGCCGCTGACGCATCGTCTGCGCGCCATGGTGCGAGACCAGCAGCTCAGCTGCAACAAAAAAGGTGTCTATCGCAAGTTTTCAAACCGTGGCCTATTGGTAGGCACGGTAATTGCCAACCCTAAAGGCTTTGGTTTTATCACCCTGGATAAGGGTGGTAAAGATTTGCGCTTATCTTCTAAGCAAATGCAATTGGTATTCCATGGCGACCGAGTGAAGGCACGCCTACTGAATGACCGTGGCGATGCACAAATCGTTAAAGTCATTGAGACTGTGAAGACTTTGGTAGGGCGCCTACATATTGAAGATGGCCATGCCTATGTGGTGGTGGATGACAAACGCATCAAGCACACCATCAACATTCCTGAGATCACAGACGAGCACCAGGACGAGCAAATTGTGGTTTTAGAGATCACTAAGTCACCAACCTTGGAAGAGCCTGCCGAAGCTAAGATCGTTGAAATTTTAGGCCAATATTTAGACGAGGGTATTGAAACTGACTCAGCGCTATACCGCTACAACATTCCAGTTGATTTTTCCCAAGAGACCCTAGCACAAACAGCTCAGCTACCAAGCGTGGTGACTGACGAGGACAAACAAGGGCGTCGCGATATTACCGATATTAAACTGATCACCATTGATGGCGAAGATTCTCGCGACTTTGATGACGCAGTGTATGCCGAACCAAGCAACACTGGCTGGAAGCTGTATGTGGCGATTGCCGATGTGGCACATTATGTGAAAACCGGTAGTGCGCTGGACAAAGATGCGTTTGACCGTGGTAATTCGGTGTATTTTCCGCATCGTGTGGTACCAATGTTGCCTGAAGAGTTGTCGAACGGCTTATGTTCACTCAATCCACAAGTAGAACGTCTGTGCATGACCTGTGAGATGGAGATTGATCATCAGGGCGAACTGTTAAGCTATGAGTTCTATCCAGCCACCATGTACTCACATGCGCGTACCACTTATACCGAAGTCGGTAAGATCCTAGAGGATAAAGATCCTGAACTAACGGCCAAATACGCCGATGTGATGGATAACATTAACTCGTTATATGGTTTGTATAAAACCTTGCGCATTGCCCGCACCAAACGTGGGGTGATGGACTTTGATCGCATTGAGTCGCAAATCCTCTTTAACGACAACGGCAAGATTGATAATATCGTTGCCAGATCTCGTAATGATGCGCATAAGCTGATTGAAGAGTGCATGCTCATGGCCAATCAGGCCACGGCTAAGTTCTTAGCCCATCATGATGAAGACTTCTTGTATCGCATCCATCCGAAACCAACCCAAGAAAAGATCGAGACCACTCGCGATTTCTTATCGGTAGCAGGTCTAACGCTAGAGGGTGGCATGGAGCCAGAATCACGCGACTTTGCCAAAGTCTTAGAGGCTGCCAAAGGTCGTGACGATGAAAACGTCATTAAGACCGTGGTACTTAGAACCATGAAGCAGGCGATTTACACGCCAGCCAATGAAGGTCACTTTGGTCTGGCCTTTGATGACTATACGCACTTTACCTCACCGATTCGTCGTTATCCAGACCTATTGGTGCATCGTGCGATCTACCGTGTTTTGGCAAAGCAGAAACACAAGCCAAGTAAGAAGATGGCAGAATTTGGTGAACACCTGTCGATCACTGAGCGTCGTGCAGATGATGCCACGCGTGATGTTGAGCAATGGCTGAAATGTGAGTACATGCGCGATAAGGTGGGTGAAACCTACGAAGGTGTGATCTCAGGCGTGGCTGGCTTTGGTATGTTTATCGAGCTAACCGATGTGTTTGTCGAAGGCATGATCAGTGTTCGAGATTTAGATGATGACTATTATCTGTTTGATGACACGCATCACCGCTTGCGTGGTGAGCGCACCGGCAAGATTTACCGCCTAGGCGACCATATCCAAATTCAGATTGCCTCGGTAAATCTGGATGACCGACAAATGGTCTTTACCCCAGCCTAAAACAAAAAAAGGAGGCAACAGCCTCCTTTTTTATTGGCTGGTGATTAAAGGATTAATCCCAGTCGGTTTTTAGCATTGCACCCGAGCTGGCATTGGTTACCAACAAGCGATATTGCTGTAGCCATTTAGACGTTAGTGTCTTTTTCACTGGTTTGAAGGCTGCACGACGCTTGGCAATTTCTTCATCATCTAGATTCACTTGCAAGATGTACTGATCCACATCGATATGGATCTCATCACCATCTTTCAATAGGCCAATCATACCGCCTTCAGCGGCCTCTGGTGAGACGTGACCAATCGAGGCGCCACGAGTCGCCCCTGAGAAGCGACCATCGGTAATCAAAGCTACTTTATCACCCAGACCCATACCCATAATCAATGAGGTTGGTGCCAGCATCTCTTGCATGCCTGGACCACCTTTGGGGCCTTCGTAGCGAATCACTACCACATCACCGGCTTTAACTTTGCCACCTTTAATGCCAGCAATCGCCTCATCTTGCGAATCAAAACAAACGGCACTACCGGTAAACACACGCTCACCCGTGATGCCCGCGGTTTTAATCACCGAGCCTTGTTCAGCTAGGTTGCCGTATAACACCGCCAATCCACCCACTTCTGAGTATGGATTATCAATGGTATGAATGATGTTGGTATCTAGAATCTTGGCATCTTTAATGCGTTCATACACACTCTCGCCAGTCACCGTTGGGTTGTCCAGCAAGATGTCTTCACCACGTTTACTCATCTCATGCATCACTGCGCTCACACCACCTGCACGGTTGATGTCTTCCATGTGTACCGTGGATAGCGATGGTGAAATCTTAGCAATGTGTGACACGCGCTGAGAGGTTTTATTAATGTCTTCCATATTGAAATCCACCTCGGCCTCTTTGGCAATCGCCAACATGTGCAGCACGGTGTTTGAGCTACCACCCATGGCCATGTCTACAGCAAAGGCATTACGCACGGCGTTTTCATTTAAGATATTGCGCAGATTAAAGGCTTCACGATCTTCGGCTTTTTCCATCAGGGCAATCTCACACACACGACGTGCCGCCTGACGATACAACTGCTCACGCTCAGGGGTTAGTGCCAGAATCGTACCATTACCTGGTAGGGCGATACCCATGGCTTCCATCAACGTGTTCATAGAGTTGGCAGTAAACATGCCCGAGCAACTACCACCACCTGGACAAGCATTACACTCAATGTCTTTCAGCTCTTCGTCACTAATCTCGCCCGTCTCATGCTTACCAACGGCTTCGAAAGCCGTGGCTAAGTCAATTGCGGTACCGTCCTTAGTATGGCCTTTTTGCATAGGGCCGCCTGAGACAAAGACCGTTGGTACGTTAACGCGTAGTGCGCCCATAATCATGCCAGGCACAATCTTGTCACAGTTTGGAATGGCAATCATCGCATCTAGCTTATGTGCATTCATGACTGTTTCAATCGATGAAGCGATAATCTCACGCGACGGCAAAGAGAACAGCATGCCGTCATGGCCCATGGCGATACCATCGTCCACACCAATGGTGTTGAACTCAAATGGCACACAGCCGGCTGCGCGAATCTCTTCTTTGACAATTCTAGAAACCTCGTCTAGAAAGAAGTGACCGGGAATAATTTCGATAAAAGAATTGGCAACGCCAATAAATGGCTTGTTAAAGTCTTCATCC
>CAZMJI010000010.1:0-24704 GCA_964566765.1 uncultured Piscirickettsiaceae bacterium | reverse complement strand
CCGGACTTTCCTCTAATGTCTAAACACTAGCGACCATCCGACCAACTTCACCATGAATTATACGCGATGATGCGCGATGGACGCCAACTGGACGACTTAGGCTTTAAAAGTTTTTAGCTCTTGAAAGATATTGTGGATATTGCCACCCTTCGGGTCAACCGCCACGGTGACCGGCATGTCTTTGACTTCCATCTCGTAGATGGCTTCCATACCCAGATCTTCAAAGGCAATCTTTTTGGCTTTTTTGATCGATTGAGAAATCAAATAGGCCGCACCACCTACTGCAATCAAATAGCTAGACTGATGTGCGGCAATACTCTTGGCTGATGTTGGTCCGCGCTCGGCCTTACCAATCATGCCGAACAGACCAGTATTATCCAGCATCATATCGGTAAACTTATCCATGCGTGTTGAGGTGGTTGGACCAGCCGGACCGATCACTTCGTCGCCCACTGCATCCACCGGACCTACGTAGTAGATAAACTTGTTGTCAAAATCTACCTCTGCTGGCAGACCTTCGCCATTATCTAACATCTGCTTTAAGCGCGCATGCGCCGCATCTCGACCGGTGATGATGGTGCCGCTCAGTAGCAGCGTATCACCAATATGCCAATCTTGCATGTCTTCACGCGTCAGCGTATCTAGATCCACATGTTTGTACTTGGTGTAGTCGATCTCCAACTCTGGGTACACACTCATGTCTACCTCAGGCAACTGAGCCACGCCCGAGCCATCCAGCGTAAAGTGTACGTGTCTGGTTGCGGCACAATTCGGAATCATTGCCACCGCTTGTGAAGCGGCATGGGTTGGATAATCTTTGATCTTAACATCCAGCACGGTTGACAGACCGCCCAGACCCTGAGCGCCAATGCCCAGCTCATTAATACGATCTAAAATCTCTAAGCGCAACTTCTCAACATTACTTGGATTGTCTTTTTCTGCAATCTCTTGAATGTCCACCGGATCCATCAGACTTTCTTTAGCCATAAGCATGGCTTTTTCAGCGGTACCGCCCACACCGATACCAATTACCCCTGGTGGACACCAGCCGGCACCCATCGATGGAATCTGGTCCAATACCCAGTCGGCCACATTGGCCGATGGATTAAGAATGGCAAACTTGGTTTTGTTTTCAGAGCCACAACCTTTGGCCGCAACTGTGATATGCACTTTGTCACCCTTTACTACCTTGGTGTGAATCACCGCAGGGGTGTTGTCTTTGGTGTTGGCTCTAGAGAACAGTGGATCCTCTACAATTGAAGCACGCAGTGGATTGCCTTCATAAGTGTAAGCTCGGCGCACCCCCTCATTAATCATCTCTTCAAGCGATAGGTCTGCCTCCCACTGAACCTCCATACCCACTTCCACAAAGGCGTTGACAATGCCGGTATCTTGACAAATTGGTCGCTGACCCAGGGCTGACATCTTGGAGCTAATCAGAATTTGCGCAATGGCATTTTTAGCCGACTCATGAGTTTCTTTTTCATAGGCCTGAGTCATGGCTTTAATGAAATCTGGTGAGTGGTAGTATGAGATATATTGTAGTGCGGAAAAAACACTCTCGATAACGTCTTCTTGCTTGATTTTCATGATTTTTTTGTTTTGTAGATTGCCCATTTTCAAATAGGCGTTTATAGTATGATATTCAACTTATTTTAATGAAGTTTTAGTCGAGATTTTTTATGTTTAATTTTTTTAAGGGTCAAGAACTTTCAATCGATCTGGGAACTGCCAACACGCTGATCTACATGAACGGCCAAGTGGTGTTAAATGAGCCTTCTGTGGTTGCCATCCGCAACGATCACGGCTCAAGAGATGCAACGGTGATTGCCGTGGGTCAAGATGCGAAAAACATGCTGGGTAGAACGCCAGGTTCCATTGAAGCCATTCGCCCAATGAAAGATGGCGTGATTGCCGACTTTAAAGTCACAGAAAAAATGCTTCAACACTTTATCCGTAAAGTGCTTAAGACTGGCTTCTTTTCACCCTCACCAAAGGTGCTGATTTGTGTCCCTTGTGGTGCCACACAAGTTGAGCGTCGAGCCATTAAAGAGTCAGCTGTGGGTGCCGGTGCGCGTGATGTGTATCTGATTGAAGAGCCAATGGCAGCAGCATTGGGTGCAGGCATGGCGATTGAGGAAGCCTCAGGTGCGATGGTGATTGATATTGGTGGTGGTACCACTGAGATCGCGATTATGTCACTAAACGGTATCGTATATTCAGACTCACTGCGTGTGGGTGGTGACGTGTTTGATGACACCATTGTGAAATTTGTACGTCGTGAGCACGGCATTATCATTGGTGAGGCAACGGCTGAGCAAATTAAAGAAGAAGTGGGTTGTGCCTTTAAGCCAGCCAGCACTAAGAAGATTGAATTTAGAGGTCGAGACGTGGCTAAAGGTATTCCGGTAAGCTTTGAAATTACCAATACTGAGGTGCTAAGCGCCTTGCAAGAGCCACTGAAAATGATTCTAGGCGCGGTGCGTACTGCACTGGAGAAAACTCCGCCTGAACTGAGCTCGGACATTGCCGAGAATGGTTTGGTACTAACCGGCGGTGGTGCACTACTAGAAGGTTTGGACAAACTGATTAACCAAGAAACCAACCTACCTGTTCGTATCGCTGATGATCCACTGACTTGTGTGGCACGTGGTGGTGGCGTGGCGCTAGACATGATCAGCAAGCACAACATGGGGTTCTTGGCAGCTGAATAAGACTTAATAAGGCAATTGGACAAAGATTGTGAGAATCCTTCGATTATTATTTCCTGTTCTGATTGCCCTATTTTTAATCGTCTCTGACCACAAGTTTTCTTATCTAGAGAAAATCCGTAGCACCATCAACTACGCCCTAGCACCGATTCAGGTGTTAACCAACTTACCTTTTCAGTTTTACACTTGGGTCAATGAGCAAGGCTCTAGTCGCGACCTATTAATAAAAAACAACCAGTACTTGGTTGATGAAAACGCCAAACTCAAAGTTAGACTGCAACAATTAGAAGCACTAAAGCTAGAGAATAAGAAACTTAAAAAACTGCTAGAGTCTAAGTACACCACACAAGAGAATCGCTTTGTATTGGCCAACATTAACACGGTCAGCAAATCTCGATTGAAAAAACAAATCAGTGTCAATCGCGGTGGCGATGACGGGGTTAAAGTCGGTCAAGCGGTGTTGGGTGCACAAGGTGTGATTGGTCAAGTTGTCTTGACTACTCCGGGCAGTGCCAACATCTCTTTGATTACCGACCCAACGCAACACGTACCGGTTAAAAGCGCCCGTAGTGCGATTCGCGGCATCGCCAAAGGTGTGGCGCTTAATCAAGAACTCTTAAGTATTTTATTTGTCGAGCGCGATGCCGATGTCAAGGTTGGCGACCTATTCCTGACCTCAGGCGTGGGTGGAAAATTCCCCAATGGCTATCCATTAGGCACGGTGCTTAAGGTGGAACAACAAGATTACGAACCCTTTTTGCAAATTCGCCTACAACCGCTACAAAGTACGCAGGATTTAGAATTTGTGATTATTGCCACGGATGAGTCATGAATAGATCAAGAAGCCTTAGCTTTTTACTCAAAGTCAGTCTCTTTGCACTGATTCTCAGCGCCCTACCGCTGCCTGCCATCGTCAGCGATGTGGTACCGTTTTGGTTGTTGCTATTCTACACCTATTGGTTGGTTCATTTCTCCAGCAAGGGCAGACTGTTGATCGCTTTAGTATTGGGCGTAATACTTGATGTACTACACGGTGATATCCTAGGGCAAAACGGCCTAGCCTTGGTGCTTAGTAGTGCCTTTATTATTTACGTTAAACAATCGTTCTCAGTCTCTAACACCAGTACTCAGCAGGTGTATGTGTTTGGCGCTGCGCTGATTTATTTAAGCAGTCTGTTAGCAGTCCATCTGCTAACCCAGGGCTTTAACTTAAGTTATTGGATCTTATTAGCACCACTGATCAGTGCACTAATCTGGCCAGTGGTTTATTGGCTACTGGTCAAATGTAGGCATTAATCATGGATCAGATTGGTGACAGCAAAAGTGAAAATTACATCTTTACCAACCGAGTAAGATTTGCCTTTGTCTTTATCCTGCTGCTGAGTCTGGTGTTGATTGGCAGAACCTATAATCTGCAGGTCGTTAACCATGAGTTCTACGTAGAAGAAGCCCTGGGTAACCAGCTTCGCGAACTGCCCATCGCCCCACTACGCGGCAAAATCTTTGATCGTCATGGCAAGGTGTTGGCCACCAATCAGCTGGCGTATCGTCTGACTCTAACCCCTGAAAAAATTAAAAACATCAGCAAAACCTTACTAGCACTCAAGGCGCAAGGCTTTATTGAACAAGCTGATATTGATAAGTTTCAGAAACAGCGCACGCGTTATAAAAAATTTCATCAAATTCCGCTTAAACACAATCTAGACGAAACCCGCGTGGCACAATTCTTAACCAGCAATCAACTACCTGGCGTCGAGGTGGAATCTTATTTTCAGCGGGTTTACCCTAATGGCACTTCTAGTGTGCACGCCTTGGGCTATGTCTCGCGCATGAGCAAACAAGACAAAGCACTGTATGACAAACAAAACTACCTAGGCACTGACTTTGTCGGCAAAACCGGGGTAGAGCGAGAATACGAAACCTTACTACATGGCGCTAGCGGCGTGAAACAAGTGGAGCGTAACGTGGTGGGTCGCGTGGTTGACACCAAAATCCTAAAACCCGCTATTCCTGGTGCGGATCTGTATTTGAGTCTGGACCTGGAGATGCAAAAAACCGCTGAAACCCTATTGGCTGATCAACGTGGTGCAATTGTGGTGATGGATGTCAATACTGGCGAGATTTTAACCCTGGTGAGTACGCCGACCTACGACCCCAACTGGTTTGTCAACGGCATCTCTCACCAAAACTATAACAGCTTGCAAACTTCTAAAGATATTCCCATGCTTAACCGCACCATTCAAGGCTTATACCCGCCCGGTTCAACGGTTAAGCCCATGGTGGCACTGGCTGGCCTAGAAGAAGGCTTTATTACCGACCAGAGTTCAACCTTTTGCCCAGGGTATTTTAAGCTGCCCAATGTGAAACGTAAGTTTCGAGACTGGAAGCGCACTGGACATGATCAGGTCAACGCCAATGCTGCGATTGCCGAGTCTTGCGACGTGTTTTTCTATGACTTAGCCGACAAGATGGGCATTGACAAGCTGAATGAGGGTCTAGGCCGTTTTAACTTTGGCGAGACCACCGGCATTGACATTCCAGGTGAAAAAGGCGGTGTTCTGCCTTCTAGAGAATGGAAGAAAATTAACCGAGATGAGCCTTGGTATCGAGGTGAAACCCTGATCACCGGTATTGGTCAAGGCTTTATGACCAGCAGTCCATTGCAGTTAGCGGTGGCAACAGCGGCACTGGCCAATAAGGGTCAAATCCTCAAACCCAAACTGCTGAAAAATACTCAAGCGCCAGGTGAGCCACTGATGGGCACGCCCGTTACTGCCAAGCAGCCCATTCCCATCAAAAACATCCACAACTGGGAAGAAGTGATTGAAGGCATGAAGCAAACCGTCTACGGCGCTAAAGGCACGGCACGACGTATCAATAAAGACATGGCTTATACCTTGGCGGGTAAAACCGGTACCGCACAGGTATTTGGCTTGGATGCGGAAGAGCAGTACATTGCCGAGAAAATTGACGAGCACCTAAGAGACCATGCGCTGTTTACCGGCTTTGCCCCGATCGACAAACCTGAAGTGGCAGTGGCGGTGATTGTGGAAAATGGCGGCAGTGGTAGTATTACCGCAGCGCCCATGGCTAAGGCAGTATTAGACGTGTATTTCCACGATCATCTGTTTATGCCGACCTCGACAACACCTGAGACAGCGCCTCAGCACTAATTGGAAAGCCAAAACTGTGATCAATTCGATAGCGTTGCTTAAGTTGGTCTAATTGAGCTTGGTTGATCTCATCATAAAGTACCACAATGCGCGCCGTTGGTGAGTGCGACTCTAGGGTAGCTAATAGGGATTCAATATTACTAACTCGATCCCTAAACTCTGCATTGTAGTTAAACTCAGCCACCACTGCTTGATAGGCATGCTTTTTAGCCAGCTTTACCGCTTTGCGCTGGGTATCCTCAAAGTCCACCTCATAGCCCAAAGACTGAAACAGCGGGGTAAAGTCATCAAACCCACCTTCACCGACAAAAAATAGTAACTTATTCGCCATCTTGTCTAAGCTGGTAGAACCGTTGTTTGAACTCAGCAAAGCTTTGATTCTCAATGGCAGCTCGCATCTGCGACATCAAATCTTGATAATAATACAAATTATGAATGGTGTTTAAGCGCGCACCCAAAATCTCATTTTTACGCTGCAAGTGATGCAGATAAGAACGCGAATAGTTTTGGCAAGTGTAGCATTGACAACGCTCATCCAATGGTCGGGTGTCCAGTTTGTATTGGGCATTGCGAATCTTTACAATGCCAGTTGAGGTAAACAGATAACCATTGCGCGCATTACGCGTTGGCATCACACAATCGAACATATCAATACCACGCTCAACTGCCTCAACCAAATCCTCAGGGGTACCCACACCCATTAAATAACGTGGCTTATCCTCTGGCAGCTCATCTGGCAGATAATCCAATACCGCCATCATCTCATCTTTGGGTTCGCCAACACTCAGACCACCAATGGCATAGCCGTCAAAACCAATCTCCACCAGGGCTTTGGCGGAGGTTTTGCGCAAATCCTCGTACATGCCGCCTTGTACAATGCCAAATAGTGCATTGCTGTTCTCCAAGCGATCATGTTCTGCCTTAGAGCGCTTGGCCCAACGCAGTGAGAGTTGCATCGACTGGTCTGCTGTGGCCTTATCCGCTGGGTATGGCGTGCACTCATCAAAGATCATCACAATGTCTGAGCCCAAATCATATTGGATTCGCATGGATTCTTCCGGACCCATAAAGATTTTTGAGCCATCTTTGGGCGAGCGAAAATCCACACCTTGTTCGCTAATTTTGCGCATCTCGCCCAGACTAAATACCTGGAAACCACCAGAATCGGTCAGAATTGGCCCTTGCCAACGCATAAAATCGTGCAAATCGCCATGGGCTTTAATCACTTCAGTGCCTGGGGTAATGGCCAAATGAAAGGTGTTGCCTAAGATAATCTGCGCACCAATGCCCCGAACCTCTTCCGGGGTCATGGCCTTAACCGTGCCATAGGTGCCGACTGGCATAAAGGCTGGGGTCTGTACCTCGCCTCTGTCGAATGTCAATGTGCCACGACGCGCCTTGCCGTCGCCTGTGTGTTTGTTAAACTTCATCACTTTCCTTATTAATTTGCAGCTCCCATAAGCGTTGGTATTCACCGCCCAGTGCCAAAAGCTCTTCGTGTCGTCCCATCTCTTGGATGCCGCCCTTGCCCAATACCACAATCTGATCACTATCAATAATGGTCGAGAGTCTGTGCGCAATCACCAAGGTGGTATGCGACTCAGACAAGGTGTTAAGCGCTTTTTGTACCATCTTCTCTGAATATGAATCCAACGCTGAAGTCGCCTCATCAAAGATCAGAATTGGTGGGTTTTTAAGCAGCACTCGAGCAATCGCCAGGCGCTGCTTCTCGCCACCTGAGAGTTTCAATCCTCGCTCACCCACCACGGTGTCATAACCTTGCGGCAGTGAGTCGATAAACTCATCAATATAAGCCAGTTTGGCAACCGCTTTCACCTCATCCAAAGTGGCCTGTGCTCGACCATAGGCAATATTATAGAAAATAGATTCATTAAACATCACGCTATCTTGTGGCACCACACCAATCGCAGCCCTTAAAGAATCCTGAGTGACACGGGCAATGTCCTGACCATCAATCAGAATACGACCTGAATTTAGGTTGTAGAATCGGAACAACAGCTTTGCCAAGGTAGACTTACCCGAGCCTGAGGCGCCCACAATGGCCACCTTTTGCCCTGGCTCGATCTTAAAGTTAATATCTTTTAACACGCTATCCTTGCCTGGGTAGGCAAACTCAACCTGATCAAACACCACCTCGGCTTGCGAGACCTGCAAATCTTGCGCCTGCACCTCATCCACCACTTTGGAGCGGCGATCCAATAGGTCAAACATATTGCTCATGTCGATAAAGTTATGTTTAATCTGGCGATAGATAATCCCCAGTGAACCTAATGGCATAAACAACTGCAATAGCAGCGCCTGAATCATAATCAAATCACCCAAAGTTAGGCTTTGATCGACCACGCCTTGAGCGGCCAAAATCAGAATCAGGGTAACACCAATGGCAATCACCGCACCCTGGACAAAATTCAGCGCGGTCATCGAGGTAAAGCTACGCACAGCGACCTGCTCCCAACGACTCATGGTGTTGTTATAACGGTCAATCTCAAAATCCTCTTGATTGAAATATTTAACCGTTTCATAGTTAATCAAACTATCCACCGCATTGGTATTGGCTTCAGATTGCATGTCATTCATCTCATAGCGATACTTCATACGCCAAGTGGTGATTTGAATGGTAAGTACAATGTAGAACGCCACAGTTAATAGGGAAACCAGAGCAAATGACAGATCGTAATTAACCCAAAGAATGCCTACTACCAAGGCAATCTCAAACACCACGGGCAGGATGTTAAAGACAAAAATAGACAACAAAGTCGAGACGCTTTGCGTGCCTCGGTCAATGTCACGGGTAATGCCGCCAATACGACGATCCAGATGAAACGACAGATCTAAGCTGTGCAGATGTTTAAACACGCCAAGGGCAATAAGATGCATGGCTGAGTAGCGCACCTTGGCAAAAATCGCATCTCTAAGTTCGTTAAACAGTGAACTTAAAAGCCGCAACAGACCATAAGCAAACAATAAGCCCAGTGGTAGTATCAAGACGGTTTGCACTTGGTCTTGATCTAAAGCATCCACGATTTCTTTGAGTACAACTGGCACACCCACATTGGCCACCTTGGCCAGAATCAAAAAACTCAGCGCCAGAATCACGCGGGTCTTCATCTGCAGCAGATAAGGCGCCAGCTTCTTTAACACCAGCATATCGCGAGTCTTAAAGTCGTAAGCCTTGGTTTGTGAACTGCTAGGACTGGTACCGTGCATCGTTTGCGCTATAGTTGTTAGATAAAATGGCACCCTTCTCTAAGGCAATCTGAACCACCTCAGCACTTCTGAATTTCTCAGGATGCATCAGTACCTCATGCTGCCAAAATGAATGCAGCTCGCATAATTGTGGGTGGGTATGGTTGCATCCCAGTACATGAAAGGTACATTCCCCCACTCGCCAAGGTCCGTCGCCTTGAATTTCACCTTCAATTAGGTGAATGCTGTAGGCAGGGTCTTGCTCCCAAAACAACTCGAAATACAACACCCCATCAGCATGCTTGAATAATTGCTCAACCACACGCTTCTCACCATTGGGATAACGGATATAAATCGGTGAGCGCATCTCGAATAAACTAGGATTTAAAGACATGGTTGATTTGCTCAAAACTAAATCCTCTTGAGAGTAAAAAACGTTGCTGTTTGGCACGATCCTTAGGCTGATCCGGTAACGCTGAGCCAAACTTTTTCTCACGCACAGTAGCCGCTAATGCAAAAAAATCAAACACCGATAAGTCGAAATGTTCGACACCGCGTTGTCTCAATTCAGCGGCAATCTTAATAGGGCCTTTGCCCTGCTGATGACGCACTCGAATAAAAGCCTCAGCAAAACGTTCATCGCTTTGATAGCCTTGCTCAACCAAGGTGTTGATCGCTTCAGCAATCTCATCCTCAGCAAACGCTTTTTGCTTGAGTTTTTGCTTCAGTTCGAGCCGGGAGTGTTCGCGCCTGGCCAGCATGCCAAGCGCTGACTGATAGCAACTATTCGCTGGCCTGCTCACTGGCCTCACTCGGCATCAGTTTCTCACGAATCTTGGCTTCAATGCTCTGGCTCAAATCTGGATTTTCTTTTAAGTACTCTCTGGCATTGTCCTTGCCTTGGCCGATACGTGTACCTTCAACGCTGTACCAAGCGCCAGCTTTCTCCACAAAGCCATGCTCCACGCCCAAGTCAATAATCTCACTTTCGCGAGAGATGCCTTCGTTGTAAAGAATCTGGAACTCGGCCTGTTTAAACGGTGGCGACACCTTGTTCTTTAACACCTTAACACGGGTCTGGTTCCCCAGAATCTCTTCACCTTTTTTCACGGCACCGATCCGACGGATGTCGAGGCGCACCGAGGAATAGAACTTGAGTGCGTTGCCGCCGGTTGTGGTTTCAGGATTACCAAACATCACGCCAATCTTCATACGCAATTGGTTAATAAAGATCACCATGGTATTGGTTTTCTTAATGTTGGCAGTTAGCTTTCTCAGTGCTTGCGACATCAAACGCGCTTGTAGGCCCATGTGCGAATCACCCATGTCGCCTTCAATCTCTGCTTTTGGTGTGAGTGCTGCCACTGAATCAACCACCACAATATCCACACCGCCTGAGCGTACCAACATGTCGGTAATCTCTAGCGCTTGCTCACCAGTATCTGGTTGAGAAATCAATAATTCGTCGGTGTTTACACCCAAGCGCTTGGCGTATTGAGGGTCTAGTGCATGCTCGGCGTCAATAAAAGCAGCCGTGCCACCCAGTTTTTGCATCTCAGCAATGGCGTGTAAGGTTAGCGTGGTCTTACCTGAGGATTCAGGACCGTAGATCTCAACAATACGACCACGTGGTAAACCACCAATGCCTAGCGCCACATCCAGACTTAAACTACCCGTTGACACCGCCTCAATATCGGCCTGCGACTGCTCATCACCCAGAAACATGACCGAGCCTTTACCAAACTGCTTGTCGATCTGGCTAAGTGCCGCTTTTAGTGCTTGTTTTTTATTCTCATCCACGCTGTTCTCCCGAGTAAAATATGGTTAGTTTTTATCCTAAATCTAGCTAAAATAATCTCACAATTATATCTGAATTCCCATGGCAAATTTTTCAATAAATGACGTAGAAAATATGTCATTGGCGCTACGCTTGGCAGCCAAGGGAAACCTGGGCGTGAAAGGCAATCCCATGGTGGGTTGCGTGATCACTAAAGACGATCAAATCATCGCCCAAGGCTATCATCAAACCTACGGTGAAAACCACGCCGAGATTAACGCGCTGGATGAGATTAACCATCAGGCTGATGGCGCCACCTTGTACGTCAGCTTAGAGCCGTGTTCACATCAGGGGAAAACCCCGCCTTGTGCACAAGCCATTATTGACGCTGGAGTCAAACGTGTGGTGATTGCCATGCTAGACCCCAATCCTTTGGTCAGTGGCCGCGGTGTGGCCATGCTTGAAGCTGCTGGCATTAAGGTATCAACCGGTCTATTGGAAGATCAGGCGCACCAGCTTAATCGTGGCTTTATAAAGCGCATGGTGGACAAACGACCGTTTGTGACTTGTAAGATCGGCATGAGTCTTGATGGCAAGACCTCGATGGCCTCAGGTGAGAGTAAATGGATTACCTCAAGTGCTGCCAGAGCTGATGTGCAACGCCTGCGTGCTCGCCATCAAGCGATTATGACTGGCTCAGGCACCGTGGTGAGCGACAATCCGTCGATGACGGTACGTCTAGAAGGCGTAGATGCAACACCGCTGCGTGTGGTGATCGACTCAAAGGGGATCCTGCAAGATAACAGCCTAAAGATTTTTTCCAATGACGCACCAACCCTGGTATTTTCCAAAGACAACGCCAAACTTAACAACCAAGGCAAGATCGACCTGGCTTTGCTCCTTGAATCGCTAGCCGAGCAAGAAATCAACACGGTATTATTGGAAGCGGGCCCAGGCCTGGTTGGCGCCATGCTTGAAGCCAAACTGATTGATGAGTTGGTGATCTATAGTGCGCCGGTAATTATGGGATCAAACGCCAATTCATTTGCTGATTTACCGATTCAACAACTCTCAGAAAAACTCAAGCTTAAGATCCAAGATGTTAGAATGCTCGGAGACGACCTAAAGCTAACAGCCACCATCGATGATTAAGACCTTAAACAACAAACACATTATTCTCGGTGTGAGTGGTTCGATTGCTGCTTACAAAGCACCGGATATTGTTCGCCGTCTACAGGATTTGGGCGCTGAAGTACGTGTTATTCTGACCGAAGGTGGCTCACAATTTATCACCGAACTATCCCTGCAAAGTGTCTCGGGCAATGCGGTACACGCCGATCTTTGGGACTTTGAAGCCGAGTTGTCCATGGGACATATTGAGCTGGCCAAGTGGGCTGATATGATTTTGGTTGCACCTGCCAGTGCCAACACCTTGGCCAATCTTGCCTCGGGCAAGGCACAAAGCTTATTGGGTAGTGTGATTCTGGCCTCTAAGGCACCGTTATTTATTGCACCTGCCATGAATCAACAAATGTATGCTGCTGGTGCAGTACAAGAGAACATCACCGCTCTGGTGGATCGTGGCACCATTTTGTTGGAACCAGCGCATGGCGAACAAGCCTGTGGTGATATCGGCCTGGGTCGTTTGGCCGAGCCTGAGTCAATTGCCAAACAATTGGGTGACTATGTTAAGCCCAGCGCACTGAATGATAAAAACGTGCTGATTACCCTGGGTGGCACCATGGAGGCCATTGATCCAGTACGCTTTATCACCAACCACAGCTCTGGCAAGATGGGCAGTTCGATTGCCGATGTATGTGTTGACCATGGTGCCAATGTCACCATTATTTATGGCCATATTGCGGTCAAATTAAATGAAAAAGCCGAGTGCATCGAAGCACTAAGTGCCGAGGCCATGTATGAGCAAGTGATGGCACATATTGGCAATACCGATGTGTTTATCGCGGTGGCCGCGGTGAGCGATTTCCGACCAAAAAACACGGCGACTCAGAAAATTAAGAAAACCGGCGACTCACTCTTATTGGAATTGGTCCCTGGCAAAGACATCTTAAAATCGGTTTGTCAACTTGAGGATCGTCCCATTTGTATCGGCTTCGCCGCAGAGACACAAAATCTCGAAGAAAACGCCAAAATTAAGCTTAAAAACAAGGGTTGTGACGCCATTGTGCTAAACGACGTTTCCAGAGACGATTTAGGCTTCCAATCGGATGAAAATGAGGTGTTTTTTATCACCTCAAAAATCAGTGAAAAAATCGGCAAAAACAGCAAAGCCAAAATTGCTGAAAAAATCTGCAAATTCTGTATCAGAGAATTCTTATAATCGGCGAAAAAGCCCGCTAAATCAACATCTAAAAAAGTTACCAACAAAACTGTGGATAACTCTGTGAATATCTTTGCAAAAACTGTCAAAAACCCCGATAGAATCAGTATTTCTATGGTTTTGAATAAAAACTAAACATATTATTTTTTTCTTTAAAAATCAATCAGTTATAAAAACCACACAAAAACTATAATATTAGAAAAGCCTGATTTAACTTTCTCTGTGGCTGGTGGAGGATAACTCTGAGTGTTCCACGCATAAAATCAGGTGTTTCACGGATAAGGTTCAAGTTTAAGTGTTAAGATGACACTTAGTCACCAATTAGGGTCGTATTGACCCAGTTTTTATGCTGTTTTTTGCCTTGAGTTTTGCCGCTGGAATTGTGTTGTTTTCACTGAAAAACAACCCAGTCATTTCGTCTTTGGAATTGACGCTATTTTTCGCCGCTTTTTCGCTGTTTTTAGTGGCAATTTATCGTCAATTGGCCATCACACCGATTTTGGGGTTTTTTCTCCTAGGATTTGTCTGGATGGGGGTGTTTTCCCATTGGGTACTGTCAACCAAGGTCGCTCCAGATTATCTCAACCGGCCACTCTTGGTTAGCGGAAAAATTCATTCCTTGGCGGAAACCACAACGCATCGAACGCGTTTTATCTTTCAAAGCCAACAACCTATGCAAGCCAAGCTGAGATTATCCTGGTACGAGAAAAATCCACCACTGCCGATCGTGCCCGGTACGTCTTACCAGCTGCTAATCAAACTCAAGCCCAATCACGGCTACCAAAATCCAGGGGGTTTTGACTTTGAGCGCTATCTATTTGCCCAGCGTATTGATGCAATAGGCTATGTGAGACCATCAAGCGAAAACCAATTACTAACCAATAAGAGTAACACCTCACTACTGGCAATTCGTCACCTAATTCGAGAAAAACTCACTCTCCAGCTGTCAAAATTTGAGTTTGGTGGTGTGCTTAATGCGCTGATCTTAGGCGATAGATCCTTGATTAAAGATCAACACTGGCAACGCTTTATCCAAACTGGAACCACGCATCTGAGTGTGGTCTCTGGACTGCATATTGGCTTGGTATCGGGTCTAATGTTCTATCTTAGCGGCCTGGCATGGCAACGATGCACACGTTGCCTATTGCTAGCACCCAAGCCTGTGGTGGCTGCGTATTTTGGCCTGGCTTCTGCCCTGGCCTATGCGCTGATTGCAGGACTGTCCACACCCACACAACGCGCACTGATTATGGCCGGCGTGGTCTTTATTGCTCTGATCGTCAGGCGACATCATGATATTTGGCAACTCTACGGCTTGGCGCTGTTCTTGGTATTACTCTTTAACCCGCTTAATGTCTTTTTGCCGGGTTTTTGGCTCTCGTTTTATGTGGTGGCAGTGATTATCTACGCAACCAAGCAGATGCGGCATCAGCACTGGTTGTGGCAACTGCTCTACACCCAATTGCTGATTGCTATTGCCACCTTGCCGCTATTGATCTATTTATTTGGTCAGATTGCCTGGTCGGCACCACTGGCTAATCTGATCGCCGTCCCATTGTTTGCCATGGTCCTAATGCCGCTGGTGCTATTAGCGACTCTACTCACACTACTTAATATTGAAACACTGGCCAACCTGGCTTTTGCCGCCAGTAATGCACTGCTATCTAGCTTGTATCAATACTTAGGCTACCTGCAATCGGTCCTGCCTGTTAGTGATAACCAGCCGCAATCACCGGCATGGCTTATGCTCACCATTGCTTTGATGGCACTCATACATCTACCCAAGAAGGTTAGGTTTCTGCCTCTGGGGCTTGTCAGCGCCATGTTGTTATTCAACACCACGGTCGCCAGACCCGCATTTGGGCAAGCGCGTGTTACTATCTTGGATGTTGGTCAAGGCCTGGCCATTGCGGTGCAAACCCAGCACCACAATCTATTGTTTGACACAGGCGCGGCTTATCCATCTGGTTTTAGCTTGGGTGAGGCGGTGGTCACACCCTATCTCAAGCAACAACGCATTAAAGCCTTGGATATGGTGGTTATTTCCCATGGCGATAACGACCACCTGGGCGGCTTGGCGGCCATACAAGCGCATTTTCCTATAGGTCTACTACTTAGTAGCGAACCACCAGGCTCCACTACAGCAAAATCGTGTCGAGACAGGCGCCAATGGGTGTGGGACGGTGTGGTATTTGAGATGCTCAACAATGCACAACACTTATCAAACAACAACGCCTCTTGCGTGCTTAAGATCAGCAGCGACAAATACAGTTTGTTGCTGACGGGCGATATTGAGAAAAAGGCTGAGCGCTATTTGCTTGACACCCTAAAAGACAAACTTAAGAGCGACATTTTGATTGTGCCGCATCATGGCAGCAACACCTCTTCGTCTAGCATCTTTTTACAACAAGTGAAACCCCGTGTTGGCATTGTCTCTAGTGGTCTTAATAATGCTTTTGGACACCCTGCTAAGCGCATTCAAAAGCGCTACCAAGCGCTTGGCATTCCACTGATCAATACCGCTTGTTCGGGCGGGATTGAGGTACATTTGGGTGATGCGTTAACCCTGCAGCGCTATCGACAGGCGCATGCGCGTTACTATTGGCACCGGTGTTAGCTAGTGGTAGTGCACTTGGCACACACGATCCTGAGTCAGCTGCTCAATCGCCTCATTCAGAGACTGATTTGGATTGACGCGGTATTCCTGGCTTAGTGGAATTGAGCCCTTGATGCCATCGAATTGATAAGATACCTTGACTGGACACTCGCCCTTGTGTTCGGCTAGTATTGGTAGTAATTTAGAAAAAATGGCTCGATGCTGTGGCGCCAAGCTAATCTCAAACACCTTCGCATAACGCATCTTAACCTCATCAATGGTGGCAATGCTATCCACCACAATCTGCCATTCGTCGCGGAAGTCTTTGCCGATTTTTCCACTAAGTACCACCACTTCGTCCACGTTCAGCTTATCACTTAATTGCGCCAAGGCCTTGGTAAACACCACCGCATTCATCTGCTCCTGCCCATCCTCAATAATCACTGAGGCAATCTGCCCACCGGATTTGGTAGCGCGGTAACGAATCTCAGAGATCAGCGCTAAGACGCGCACCTCTTTGTTGTTTCTAAAACCGGTGGTGGATGGCAAGGTGGCGCTAATGTGTTTGAGATCAGCGCGATATTCGTCGGTTGGGTGATCATAAAAATAATAACCCATCACACTCTTCTCTAGGGCCAAACGCTGCTGGAATGAGAATTCTCTGGCCTCTAAGTAGTGCGCTTCATACTCGTTGTGTTCCTCTACCACAGCAAACAAACCACCCTGACCTGAAGCCACATCGTTTTGCTTTTGCTCGGCTTGCTTAATGGCCGATGGATAGGTGGCAATCAGCGAGGCGCGATCAATGCCAAACACATCAAAGGCACCTGCATAGATCAGCGCTTCCATAGCGCGCCTATTTAGGTGTTTTTTCTCAATTCGATGGCAGAAGTCGAATAGGTCTTGATAAGCGCCATTTGCTTGTCTCTCGGCCACTAAGGCCTCAACCAGGCCCTCACCCACACCTTTAACCGCACCCAGGCCGTACAGTAGTGTTTTATCGTCCGCAATGGTGAATTCATATTCCGACTCACAAACATTCGGCTGATTCACCTGAAGATCCATTTGCTGCACTTCGCCAATGGTAAAGGCGATACGGTCGGTGTCGTCCATCATGCCTGAGAGTACCGCCGCCATAAACGGCGCTGGATAGTGCGATTTCAGATAGGCGGTGTGATAAGACACGTAGGCATAGGCCACTGAGTGCGATTTGTTAAAACCATAGCCTGAGAATTTATCAATCAGATCGAAAATCTCATTCGCCTTATCCTTATCAATGTTGTTTTCTGCCGCACCAGTAACAAACACATCGCGTTGCTTGGCCATCTCTTCGGGCTTTTTCTTACCCATGGCTCGACGTAGCAAGTCGGCACCACCCAGCGTATAACCCGCCATCACCTGCGCCGATTGCATCACTTGCTCTTGGTATAAGAACACGCCATTGGTTGGCTCGAGAATTTCCTGCAGCATTGGATGTGGATACTTGACCTTAGCACCATGCTTCACATTGATGTAGTCATCTACCATGCCCGCATCTAGAGGGCCTGGTCGGTACAAGGCCAGCATCGCCACAATGTCCTCAAAAGTATCGGCCTGGAGTTTTTTCAAATAGCCGCGCATACCGTCAGATTCCAGCTGGAAGATGCCGGTGGTATCACAACGTTGCAAGAGCTCGTACACTTTGTCATCATCCAATGGCAAGGCATCCAAGTCGATAGGCTGATCACTCAAACCCTTTTGATCGATCATCTTAATGGCTTTGTCAATCACCGTTAAGTTAGATAGGCCCAAGAAGTCAAACTTCACCAGACCCACTGCCTCAACATCATTTTTATCAAACTGAGACACCACGCCATCGGTATCACTGGCCTTATACACCGGGCAGAAATCACTGATCTTACTGGGGGCAATGACCACGCCACCGGCATGCGTGCCCAGATTACGCACCAGACCTTCAAGCTTTTTCGACAAATTAATCAGCTCAGTCACCGCCTCTTCGGCATCATAGCGCGCCCTTAGATCATCCGAACCACCGTCTGCTGTTGGCGCTAGCGCCTTGTCCAATGTCATCTTTAATTCGTTTGGAATCAGCTTAGAGATCTTGTCACTAAAACCATAAGGGTGGCCGAGTACACGACCCACGTCACGCACCACACCTTTGGCGGCCATGGTGCCGTAGGTAATAATCTGCGATACCTTCTCCGCGCCGTATTTCTTGGCCACATATTCAATCACCTCATCGCGGCGATCGGTACAAAAGTCAATGTCGAAGTCGGGCATGGAGACACGCTCTGGATTCAAGAAACGCTCAAACAGCAGACCGTGTTTAATCGGGTCTACATTGGTAATGCCTAACACGTAAGCCACCAAAGAGCCTGCACCTGAACCTCGACCTGGCCCGACTGGAATGCCGTTTTCCTTACTCCAGCGAATGAAGTCGGCAACGATCAGGAAATACCCTGGGAAATCCATTTGGATGATCACATCCAATTCAAATTTTAGGCGTGCTTGGTAGAGCGCCAAATCTACCTCTTTACCTGCCAACTTTTCCTCTAGGCCTTGTTCTGATTCTTGAGTGAAGAATTCAGAGATGGTCATACCTTCTGGAATCGGGAACTCGGGCAGATAGTTCTTATCAAACAGTTTAAAGTGCACATTGCAACGCTTGGCCAACTCGACGGTATTTTCAATGGCTTCCGGCAGGTCTGCAAACAAGGTTTGCATTTGCTCAGGAGACTTTAAATATTGCTCTGAAGCGTACTTTTTCACGCGATTGGTATCATCAATCAAGGTGCCATCAAAAATGCAAATACGCGCCTCATGCGCATCAAAGTCTTCTGCGGTTAAAAACTGCACGTCGTTGAGTGCAACCACCGGCACTGACAAGTCCAGCGCCAATTTCGTGGTGGCATGCAAATGCTGGTCGTCCTGCTCACGCGAGGTTCTTTGTACCGCCAAATAATACCGATCAGCAAAGATATCCAGCCAATGCTGCGCACAGGTTTTGGCCTCTAATACTTGTGAGCTTAGCAAATGTTGCGCCACATCAGAAGTGAGCGCATTAGCGATCATGATCAAGCCCTGATTCAGCGCCTCAACCTGCGCTGAAGTCACACTAACGCCCTCGATGCCGTGTTTGCCAGTATAGCCTTGCGAAATCAACTCCGACAGATTGAGATAGCCCTGCTGATCTTGGCAAAGTAACACCACGTTAAAGGCTTCATCCTCATCTTGGATGCGTAATTGTGCGCCGAAAATCGGCTTAATACCAGCAGCCGTGGCTTTTTGATAAAACTTAACTGCGGCAAAAAGATTGAATTTATCGGTCAGTGCCAAGGCGCTATAGCCCAGCTCTTTAGCTCGATCCACCAGCGCCGGAATACGCACCAAAGAATTCTCAACCGAGAACTCACTTTGGCATTGCAGGTGAACAAAAGAACTATCTGGCATGGTGTTGCAAATCAATCAATTAAGTGAAATATGTTAAACAAAAAAAACGCCCCAAGCGGGGCGTTTTTCGTTGATTCTAAGAAAGTTTAGAATCGAGGACCAGCTGAAACGGCTAGCTTAGTTTGCGCAGCTGCATTTTGTGTCTGCTTAAGCGCTTTATTAGCCATGGCTAACGCCGCTGATGCTTTACCAGCTTTGTGTAGCTTTTTCGCTTCTTTGATCATTTTGCCAGTATCACGCCAAGCCATGTTCGCCTTAACGTTGGCCGCAAGACCAGACTCAGCAGCGCTAAGGGCCGCTTTAAACGGATCTGACGAACCGTTATTCCAGTTATGCGAACTGCTCATAAAGCCCGCTTGGGCACTAAGTGCAAATACTGATAGTGTTGTAACTAGTAGTTTTTTCATCTCCCCCTCCTAGTTTATTTTCTATAACGATCAGCAGTGATCTCAAGACCATTACTCATCGCTTGGTGGAACAACTCAAGATCACCATAGATCGCACTTTGCGCCTTAATTGGTTTTGCTCTCATGTTCTTCAAGCAACCACCATAACGACGGTGTAGTGTACCTAGACCTGCCCACTTCGCACGATACATTGGTACGTGTGTTGTGTGACCTAGACCTGGTGATAGGATATCTGCACGAGCTTTCTTACCAGCATTGTAGACGTGACAGTCAGCACAAGCCATGTTGAATTGGCCACGCTTACCGTAGAAGAACGCCTTACCACGCTCATAAGCTGCTTTGGCGCCATCTGATTCAACTTTAACGTTGATCTTCTCGCCAGCGGCTTGGTCAGAAATCCAAGAACTGATGCGGGCAATCTTACCCTTCATTGCACCTAGCTTCTTGCCAGTTTGTTCGTTGTAGCAACGTTGAATTTCAGCTTCTAGTGTAATTACCTTACCCTTTTCTTCGCTGTAGTATGGGTGCTTTAGACGTGCCGCTTTTGGATCTGCCAGTGCTGCGCACTTGTTTAGACCAAACTTTAGGTACTCTTCGCCACCTTTTTCAACATCTTCCTCGTATGGAGGGATACCATCTAGCACTTCTTCAAACTGCTCTCTTGAGCCGGCGTCAAGTGCGTATACACCATTGGTGTAATCGGCATACTCAACATTTGGAAATGCACCTTTAAAGTAGTTAACAAAGGCTTTACGATCAGCTTCCATGTCTGTTGCAGACGCAGTGCCAACCATAATGCCCAAACTAACTACTGCAGTTAGTAATGTTTTCATCATTCTCTCCTCAAACACTCGTCAATTACTTAGACTTTGCAGTCGCTGTACCTGACTTACCCTTGTTATCTGTATAAGATAGTGTGATTTCATCACCCTTAGCACCTGGTACTTCAAACTTGAAGTATGGGTTCTTAGAGATTGAACTACCAATATCCGCTGCAATCACTGTGTTGCCATTGTGCGTTACGGTTAGGGTCTCAATGTAGTTAGCTGGTACTAGCTTACCTTTTTTCTTACGTAGGCCAGTTTCCATTGGGTGCTTAACCAGCACTTTAATACCAATTACACCTTTTCTTGCTTTAGGCTTTAATTTAATCTTTGACATGTTAATTTCTCCTGTATTAATTTGATTTAGTAAACTGATTAATCAATAAATTAACCGCCACAACCACCAATGGTTACCTTCACTTCTTGGGTAATCGCTGTTGTTGCGCCACCTGCAGTTACCAGTGCGGTTACTGCTGAAGTTTTACCCATCTTAACACGAGTTGCCACATGGCCTCTAGCGCCTGTTAGGTTGAACGAAGCCGCTAGTGGCGTACCATTTTCCTTAACGTAGAACGAAATGTTGCTTACATTGTCCATCTTAGTTGCATCAACTGTCATTGGTACTACCGCACCGTTTTCAGCAACCTTAGGGGCTTTAAATTTAAACGTACCTTTGCCGGCACCAGCAATTGAAGCACCTGCTGCATCTGACTTCGCTTTAAAGTCTGCTGCGTTTGCGAATACTGCAGTTGGTGTTAGTAGACCTGCACCAACAGCTGTTGCAACTGCAGAACCTGCCATTGCGCTTTTTAGAAACAATCTTCTTTTCATCATGTTCTCCTTATTTTGAATAAATGTAATCTGTTACCTTGTCAACCTGCTCTTCAGTCAAGATGCCATGCTTACCAAATGGTGGCATGATGGTATTCGGGTTAACAGTTGTTGCGTCCCAGATCTGTGCTCTTAGATCTGCTTTGTTTGGAAATCTAGCTTTCATCGCTAGTAGTGGTGGTCCGATTGTACCTGGTAGGTTACCACCTGGAATCATATGACATGCTAGACAGTTACCTGCCTTACGGCCGAAAGTAACTTCCTCGCCCGTCATCTCTTTAGCGCCTGCTTGTAGTGGCATCACAAATAATGCTGCCAACGTTGCAATTGCCGAGATAGAAGAAATGGTTTTCTTCATGCTTCTCTCCTCTTATTATTAAAAAAATAAAACCCCTAAGGTCCGATGATTAGTCAAACCTTTTTTTCAATCTTCCCTATGATAACCGCAAATAAGAGTTTTGCAAGACTTTTATCAAAAACTAATATAGATCAGTTTAGACCTGTTCGGCAGCTTTGATTAGCGCACGAGCTTTGTGCATGGTTTCTTCCCATTCGGATTGTGGCACCGAGTCGTAAACCACGCCAGCACCGGCTTGCACGTATAGTGTGTCGTCCTTGATAACCGCGGTACGAATGGCAATCGCCATATCCATACAGCCATGCCAAGACAAATAACCAATTGCACCTGAGTAGATATTGCGCTTCAGTGGCTCTACCTCGTTGATGATCTCCATGGCACGAACCTTGGGTGCACCTGAGAGCGTACCGGCTGGAAACGTAGCCTTCAGCACATCCATCGCACTCATGTCTTCTTGCAGTTCGCACTCGACATTAGAGACAATGTGCATGACATGCGAATAGCGCTCAATAAACATCTTATCGGTGAGTACCACACTGCCAGTTTTGGCAATACGGCCCAGGTCGTTTCTGCCCAAATCAATCAACATTAGATGCTCAGCAATCTCTTTTTCATCGGCCAATAGGTCAGCCTCTAGGGCGCGATCCTCTTGCTCATTTTGGCCACGCGAGCGGGTGCCTGCAATCGGGCGCACGGTAGCATGACGATCGCCATCCACCCGCGTTAGGATCTCTGGTGACGAACCCACCACAAACACATCTTCCAGATTGAGATAGTACATATAAGGTGAAGGATTCAGACGTCTGAGCTGTCGATACAACTCGATTGGTGGTGCTGTAAACTCACAGCTTAGGCGCTGCGAAGGTACCACTTGCATGACATCACCCGCCACAATGTATTGCTGAATGTCTTTTACCGCTGACTTAAAGTTGTCACGACCAAAACTGGAAACAAAATCCTGCTCACTGATTTGATCCGAGGTGTAGTTGGCTTTTTCAATCGGCTGATCAATCTTCTCCGACAACGCGTCCAGATGCTCAAGCGCTTGTGTGTAAGTAGCGGTTTCTGGGTTTACGTGGGTAATTAAGAATGCCTTATTTTGCAAGTTATCAAACACCACCAAGTCATTTGACAGCATCAGCAAGATATCTGGCACATTCAGCTCATCTGGCTTATCAATGCCGCTGAGTCTAGGCTCAATGTATTTGATGATCTCATAGCCAAAATAACCCACCAAGCCGCCATTAAACTCTGGCAGTTCTGACAACTTAGGCACTTTAAAATGTGCCTGGTATTGTTCAATCCAAGCCAGTGGATCTGCCGCTTCAATAAACTCGATCTCTTTGCCAGAGGACAATTGAATCTGCTGATCAAACACTTTCACAATGGTATTGGCAGCCAAGCCAATAATCGAGTAACGCCCCCATTTTTCGCCACCCTGAACCGATTCAAATAAATAAGAATATGGCGTATTGGCCAGCTTCAGGTACAAACCCAGTGCGGTATCGGTATCCAGCACCAACTCTTTAAACACAGGAATGTGGTTATAGCCCTGCTTAACGTAATTGTCAAAGCTTATTTGATTCATGTGAGCATTTTAACTGTAGAGTGTGATCAAGGGGCATAAAAAAACCGCATCAACAAGGATGCGGTTTTTTTAGCTTTTAGCTTCGCTTAGCGAGTCTTACTCTTCGGCTGCTGCCTCAGAGTCTGCTTCGTTTAGCTCATCTGAAAGTGCTTGCTCAACGTCCACACCAAACAGACTTTCCGCTTCACGACGCGCTCTGCGCTCCTGATGGTGGATAAAGCCCGTACCGGCTGGAATTAGACGTCCAACAATCACGTTCTCTTTCAAGCCCTTCAGGCTGTCCACACGACCTGTGGTTGACGCTTCGGTCAAGACACGGGTCGTTTCCTGGAACGAGGCTGCTGAGATAAACGACTCAGTCGCTAGAGAAGCCTTGGTGATACCCATTAGCAGTCGCTGGTAGGCAATTTGTTCTTTGCCTTGTGCAGCCAGCTGCTTGTTAGTCTCAATCACCGTGGCGTACTCAGCGGTTTCGCCATTCACGAAGTGTGAATCGCCATGATCAAGAATCTCAACCTTACGTAGCATCTGCTTAACGATGACCTCGATGTGCTTATCAGAGATCTTCACACCTTGTAGGCGATAAACGTTTTGCACTTCTTTCACCACGTAATCCGCCAAGGCTTCTACGCCTAGTAGACGCAAGATGTCATGTGGATTTGATGGACCATCAGAAACCACATCACCCTTCTCCACTGTCTCACCATCAAAGACGTTGATTTGACGCCATTTGTGGATCATCATCTCAGTCGCTTCACCCTCTTCATTGGTGATGATTAGACGATCCTTAGACTTGGTTGGGTTGCCAAAGCTAACCATGCCTGAAGCTTCTGCCAGGATCGCATGATCCTTAGCTTTACGCGCTTCGAACAGGTCAGCAACACGTGGTAGACCACCGGTAATATCACTGGTCTTAGACTGATCTTTTGGAATCTTCGCCAACACTTCACCCGCGCCGATCACCTGATTGTCTTCTAGGTTGATCTTCACGCCTGATGGTAGGTAGTGTGTTGACAACACCATCTCAGCGTCATTTTCATCCACCACTTTAATCATTGGCTTCAAGCCCTTCGCTGCCGCTGAACGCTCAGCTTCGTCGATAATCTCGAAGAAAGTTAGACCGGTTAATGGATCGGTGTTCTTATTAACGGTGACGCCTTCGGCGAAGTCAACAAAGATCACGCGACCTGCTTGTTCAGAGATGATTGGGTGCGTATGTGGATCCCAATCAGCAATCTTATCTTTGGCTTTCACTGCGCCACCATCTTGTACGTGTACGATCGCACCGTATGGAATCTTGTAGCGCTCAACTTCTTGACCCTTAGCGTTGCGAATTGACACTTCAGAAGAACGAGAGATCACCACCAGATCGCCACTGGCGTTAGTGATTGACTTCATGTTCTCAAAGTGCGCCACACCATCGGTGTTGATGTTAATGCTG
>CAZMJI010000009.1:16070-25864 GCA_964566765.1 uncultured Piscirickettsiaceae bacterium | reverse complement strand
CACCAATTGATTCCCAAAGACGGGTTTCGATCACAAACACAGACGTTTATTTAAGGCCTTGTTAAAAGTGACTTAAATAAACGTTTTTTTTTGCACGCTTCATGAAGGAGCGAACACGGCTATGAAGCCAGTAATCAATATTTGCAAGATGCAGATAAGGGTTGCTGGCTTTTTTTATGGATAAAAAACGGAGAACAAACAACATGAAAATGATAACAGCAATCATTAAACCGTTTAAGTTAGACGAGGTTAGGGGCGCGCTTTCTGAGCTAGGCGTCTCAGGTATTACAGTGACTGAAGTGAAAGGTTTTGGTCGTCAAAAAGGACACACGGAACTCTATCGTGGTGCGGAATACACCATTGATTTTCTACCCAAGGTGAAATTAGAAATTGCCGTTGAAGCGGCGCAAGTAGATGGCGTTATTCAAGCCATTACTGCGAATGCTAAGAGTGATGGTGATGGCAAGATTGGTGATGGCAAGATCTTTGTCTCATCACTAGAAGAAGTGGTGCGTATTCGTACCGGCGAGACTGGCACAGTCGCTTTATAAGGAGGAATCATGGAAAATCAAATTTTTGAATTACAGTATGCACTAGACACCTTTTACTTTTTGGTGATGGGTGCCTTGGTGATGTGGATGGCAGCCGGCTTCTCAATGTTAGAAGCGGGTCTGGTGAGAAGTAAAAACACGGCCGAGATTTTGACCAAGAACATTGGTCTATTTGCCATTGCTTGTACTGCCTACTTGGTTGTGGGTTATGAGTTGATGTATGGCGGCGGCTATTTCCTATCAGGAATCGCTGGCGGCGATTCTCTGGTAAGCGATGCCTTGGCAGCCAGTAAAGAAAATGGTTTTGGTGGTGATTCGGTTTACTCGAGCGCATCAGACTTCTTCTTCCAGGTAGTGTTTGTGGCAACAGCCATGAGTATTGTCTCGGGTGCGGTTGCAGAGCGTATGAAGCTATTTAGTTTCTTTGCCTTTGCGGCGGTATTTACCGCGGTGATTTACCCAATGGAAGGTGCTTGGACTTGGGGTGGTGCTGATGTATTCGGCCTATTTAACCTAGGCGACTACGGCTTTAGTGACTTTGCCGGTTCGGGTATTGTGCACATGGCGGGTGCCGCAGCAGCGCTATCGGGTGTGATGATCCTAGGTGCGCGTAAAGGCAAGTATGACGCTAACGGCAACTCTCGTGCAATCCCAGGTGCGAACATGCCACTGGCTGCCCTAGGTACCTTTATCCTATGGATGGGCTGGTTTGGTTTTAATGGTGGCTCGGTACTGAAGTTGGGCGATATTGCCTCAGCTAACTCAGTGGCGATGGTTTTCCTAAATACCAATGCTGCGGCTGCTGGCGGTGTGATTGTTGCCCTGCTAACGGCTAAGATTTGGTTTGGTAAGGCTGATCTAACCATGGCCCTAAACGGTGCACTGGCAGGTCTGGTAGCGATTACCGCTGAGCCTTCAACCCCAAGTGCGCTAGAAGCGACACTGATTGGTGCGGTTGGTGGTCTATTGGTGGTGTTCTCCATTGTCATGCTAGATCGTGTGTTTAAGCTGGATGACCCAGTGGGTGCGATCTCAGTACACGGTGTGGTTGGCCTATGGGGTCTACTAGCTGTGCCATTAACCAATACTGGCACCACTCTAGGTGGTCAGCTGGTAGGTGCGGCAACCATCTTTGTTTGGGTATTTGTGGCCTCAACTGTGTTGTGGTTGGTACTTAAGGCTGTGATGGGCTTAAGAGTATCCGAAGAGGAGGAAGATTCAGGTGTGGATATCGCCGAGTGCGGTCTAGAAGCCTACCCTGAGTTTGGCACCAAATAAATTTTAACCCCCCTTTTGGTTAAAACTTTAGGGCGAAGTCGCGAGACTTCGCCTTTTTCTTGTTATTACATTTAATGATTACGTATAAAATATAAAACTTATGGTTACAACAACAGCACTTAAAATTATTTTGGTTGACGAAAACTCTGGCCGTTCGGCCATGTTGCGTCGCGCCCTGCAGGATAAAGGACACGAGGTAATCTGTCGTATGGATTCTTCAGCACAACTGCAAAACAGTAATGAGATGACGCATGCCGATGTGGTGATTGTCAATTCTGACATCCCAGATGAAGCCGTGTTTGCCAACCTGAATGATGTGAATAAAACCAAGCCTAAGCCGATTGTAATGTTTGCCGAAGAATCGAATTCAGAGATGGCAAATTCAGCCATTAGATCGGGCGTTAACGCTTATATTGTGGATGGTCTAGAAGAAAACCGTGTGCAGCCGATTATCGATGTGGCCATGGCCAGATTTAGAGAGTTCCAGGCTCTAAAAGATGAGTTAGATGCCACGCGCAACCAATTGTCTGAGCGTAAAGCCGTGGAGAAAGCCAAGGGCTTGCTAATGCAACACAAAGGCATTAGTGAAGATGATGCCTATAAATCGCTACGCAAGATGGCGATGGATAAAAACAAGCGTATTGTTGATGTGGCAGAAAGCGTGATCAGCGCCTTTGAGCTACTGGAATAATTAAGGTCCGTACTCTTCTCGGTCGAGTTTTTCAAACTCGGCCTCAATCTCATCCATCTCTTTATCTAACTCGTCCTCATAGTCATCGTTGTTGGACTTCTTGGATTTTTGATTGGCTTCGTCCTCCTCAATTTCTGAAGCCTCTTCTTCGCTGACCTCTTCTTGGCGTCTGTTTTTAAACAGCGGCGCAAAAAATAGGCCTGCTTCAAACAATAACCACATTGGAATGGCGATAAGGGTTTGAGAAATGATGTCTGGCGGGGTGAGTAGCATGCCCAGGACAAAGGCACCAATCACCACATAGGGACGATTATTCTTCAGCTTTTCAACCGTGGTTGCGCCAAACATAATCAGCAGGATGGTCGCAATCGGTACTTCAAAGGCCACGCCAAAGGCGAACGAGACTTTGAGTACAAAGTCTAGATAGTATTGGATGTCCGGTGCGAAATTAACAATGCTCGGACCAACGGAAGACAAAAAGCCAAAAATAACCGGAAAGACAATATAAAACGAGAATAATAGACCGGCGTAGAATAAAACGGTAGAGGAGATGACCAGTGGCAGAATCATCTGTCTTTCGTGCTGATACAAAGCTGGCGCCACAAACGACCAAACTTGATAGAGCAGGTAAGGCATGGCGATATAAACCGCAAAAATCAGAGCCATCTTAAGCGGAGTTAAAAATGGCGAGATCACGCCAATGGCGATGATGTTGCTATCGCTTGGCAGGACTTGAATAATCGGTGCTGCAATAAAGCTATAGACTTCATTGGCAAAAGGGAATAGGGCGGCAAAGATCACCAAGATGGCGATCACAGAGCGAAGCAGTTTGTCACGCAGCTCAATCAAGTGCTGCAAAAAAGTCATGTCACCAACACTCATGATTTGTCAAAATCTTTTTTAATATCGCTAATGGCTTCTTTGGTGTCGCTCAAAATATCCACATCTTGATCGTTCAGACTTAAATGCTCTTTCAGCTTGTCGGCTTCAATTTCATCCGAGACTTCATCCTGAATTTTGGCAACGAAACGCTTTACTTTGCCGGCGTAAACCCCTGCTTTTCTGGCAATACCGGGCATGCGCTCTGGTCCGACCACCAATAAGGTGATGACACCAATGAGTGCAAACTCCCAAAAGCCAATATCAAACATGGATTACTTGTCGGTTTTCTCTTCTTCAACCACTTTGGCGTCAATGATCTCAGTTTTTTGATCTAGTTTCTCTTCTTCGCCTTCTTTCATGGACTTCTTAAAGCCTTTGATCGCGCCACCCAGGTCGCCACCAATGTTTTTAAGGCGCTTGCCACCAAATAGTAGCAACACAATCACTAGAATAATAATCAGTTCAAACGGTCCTGGCATCATAATTTCTCTCCTCTTTACTTAGTTCGGTTTGCCTTTTCTTCTAGGCCGGATAGGCCAAATCTGCGAGCCAGTTCTGCTTGTACAGTCTCTAGCTCGATGTCTTTAAAACGTAGTAGCACCAATGTGTGAAACAATAGATCGGCCACTTCGTAGACAATCTTATCAGATTCATCGTCTTTAGCAGCCATAATTACTTCGGCAGACTCTTCGCCAATTTTTTTCAAAATGGTGTCTAATCCCTTGTCATAGAGTGATGCGACATAAGAGCTGTCAGCACCAGCCTCTTTACGCGCTTCTAAGACAGTCTCTAATTGTTTTAAAATATCATCCATAAATCTCTTTCGGGTCTTTTAATACTGGCGCCACACTGTGCCACTGATTATCTTCTAATTTCTGAAAAAAGCAAGAAGCGCGCCCAGTGTGACAAGCAATACCGCCCAATTGGGTTACCTTAAGCAGCATCACATCACCATCGCAGTCGGTGAAAATCTCCTCGATTTGCTGCACATGGCCAGACTCTTCGCCTTTAAACCAAAGCTTCTGCCTGGATCTGGAATAGTAAACAGCTTGGCGTTTTTCAATCGTCAGTGCTAAAGATTCTTGATTCATCCAAGCAAACATCAGTATCTCACCGGTTTTGGCATCTTGAGCAATGGCTGGAATCAGTCCATCTTGATCAAATTTTAATTGTTCTAAAGCTTGCATCTGCCAGTGGCCAGTATTGGATAAAATAGTTGATTTTACCGCGATTTTCCAATGTTAAACATCTTTGTTAGTAGTGTGTTTTTGCTGAGTTTTGGCGCCTTAGCCAGCATCCCAGAGATGCAGCTAAATCCCAAAAGTTTGTCGGTGATCGATGGCGATAGTCTCAGTTTGCGGATGCGTGTGGTGGGCATGGATGCGCCAGAGCTGGGCCAGCCTTGTCAACAAGTGCAAGGTGAGCGCTTGGATTGCGGTCGTCTTTCCAAGGCGTACTTGCAGCAGGCCTTAAAGACCTTACCGGGTGAGTTGCGCTTGGTGCCAATGGGCAAAGATAACTATCAGCGCATCTTGGTGCGCGTCTACAAGGGTGAGGTCAATCTGGCTCAGTATCTGGTTGAGCAAGGTATGGCGTTTTCTTATCGCGATACTTATCTCAAGGAGCAGCAGCAGGCCAAAGCTGCCAAGCGTGGTTTTTGGTCTTATCACACGCCACCGATCAAAGCTTACCGATGGCGCCGACAACATCCGCGTCGTTAACGCATGGTCACCAATTCTTCAGCACTGGACGGGTGAATGGCAACGGTATCGTCAAATTGCTGCTTGGTAGCGCCCATCTTAATGGCAACGGCAAAGCCTTGTAGCATCTCATCTGCACCATGACCCATGATATGACAACCCACCACTTTTTCTGTCTCGCCTGCGCAAACCAGCTTCAGCGCGGTGGTGGTTTTATGATCCAGCAGTGCATCCGCCATTGGGGTAAATTCTGAGGTGTAAACCTTGACTTGATCGTATTGCTCATTGGCCTCAGCCTCGGTGAGACCAATGGTGCCAATCGGCGGATGCGAGAAAACCACGGTGGCAATATTGTCATAATTCAGATGACGACCCGTCATGTTGTTGTACAGTCGATCAGACAAACGTCTGCCAGCGGCAATGGCCACTGGGGTCAGCGGTGTACGACCGGTGGCATCGCCCAGGGCAAAGATATTGTCAACATTGGTCACTTGATATTTATCGGTCGGAATAAAACCACGCTGATCAGATTCAACGCCGGCGTTTTCCAAACCCAGGTGTTGAGTGAATGGGTTACGACCCACGGCCCAGATAACGGTCTCAAATGGGCCAAATTCGCCATCGGTGGTGATTAATTGTTTATCTTTGGTGATTTTGTCAATTGACGTATGATGGTGAAGGGTCACACCATGTGCTTGATAATCTTTTTCCAGTGCTTGCTGCAACATTGGCTCGAAGCCCGGCAAGATAGCATCACCACGCTCAAATAGTGAAACCTCGCTGCCCAGTGCATTTAGCACGCCAGCCAATTCCACACCAATATAACCGCCACCAATAATGGCCACGCTTTTAGGTAATTCTTCCAATTCAAAAAAGCCATCTGAGGTGATGCCTTGGTCAGCACCCTCAATATGTGGCACATACGGCTCGCCACCAGGTGAGAGCACAATGTGATCGGCTGTGTAGTTCACCCCGTTGACTGAGACAGTGTGCTGGTCAACCAATTTGCCAAATCCGTGTAGATAATCAATCCCTAAGCGCTCTAGATAACCGTCGTACCAATTGGTAATACCCTTGATGTAGTCATCGCGACCTTGTTTTAAGGTCTGCCAAGAGAAGTCTTTCATGTCGACGTTAAAGCCAAAACCTTTGGCGCTATTGATGGTACTGGCTGCATTGGCAGCAAACCACATCACTTTTTTAGGCACGCAACCCACATTAACACAGGTGCCACCCACGGTTTTCACTTCAACCACAGCGCACTTTTTGCCGTATTCAGCAGCGCGTTCAACAGCAGATAGACCGCCAGAACCGGCGCCAATAGCAATCATGTCGTAATGTGTTGTCATTTGTATACTCCTGGTTAGTAGCCGGCCTTTAAGCTGGCTTCAATAAATTTATCTAAGTTGCCGTCTAGCACATCTTGGGTGTTAGAGCTTTCCACGCCAGTGCGCAGGTCTTTAATACGAGATTGATCCAGCACATAAGAGCGGATCTGATGACCCCAGCCAATGTCGGATTTCAAATCTTCCAAGTCTTGTTTTTCACTATTGCGCTTCTGCACCTCAAGTTCATAAAGTTTAGAGCGTAATTGCTTCATTGCTTGGTCTTTATTGGCATGTTGCGATCTACCATCCTGACACTGTACCACGGTGTTGGTGGGCAAGTGGGTGATACGTACTGCTGAGTCGGTTTTATTCACATGCTGACCACCGGCACCTGAAGCGCGATAAGTGTCAATGCGAATATCCCCTGGATTGATTTCAATCTCAATATTGTCATCCACCTCGGGCGAGACAAAGACCGAGCAAAATGAAGTATGGCGCTTGCCATTGGCATTAAATGGCGATTTTCGCACCAGGCGATGAATGCCAATCTCGGAGCGCAGCCAACCAAAGGCGTACTCGCCATCGAAATGAATGGTGGCCGATTTGATGCCCGCGACCTCACCAGCAGAGGCTTCCATCAGTTTTACCTTAAAGCCGTGCTTATCGCCCCAGCGCAGATACATTCTCAGTACCATCTCAGCCCAGTCTTGTGCCTCGGTGCCGCCTGAGCCAGACTGAATGTCCAGATAGGCCGAGTTGGCGTCCATCTCACCGTCAAACATACGTTGAAATTCAAGTTGTTTGATCAGGGTCTCCACCTCATTCAGATCACCAATCACACTATCAACGGTATCCTGATCGCCTTCTTCACTGGCCATCTCTAGCAGCTCCTTGGCATCTTCTAGCACCGCATCGGATTTGTCAAAGGTCTGGCAGATTTGTTCTAATCTGGCTTTTTCTTGTGAAACTGCTTGTGCATTATCTGGGTTTGACCAGAGATCTGGGTCTTCTAACTCTCGTAGAACTTCTTCCAGTCGCAGGGTTTTGTCTTCTAATTGCAGATGCTCGGATAACACCTTTGAGCGTGTGCTTAAGTCGTCGATTTTGTTAAAGATTGGCGAGAGTTCCATGGCGATATTTTACTGCGATCAGGCACAAAAAAAGCCCCAAAAGTGGGGCTTTTTTGTTTTGCTTGCTGAGGCTTATTTTCTAAGACCTAGGCGTGCAATTAAATCTGAATAAGCTTTAACATCGTTACCTTTTAGGTAGGCTAGTAGTTTTTTACGCTGAGAAACCAGACGTAGTAGACCTCTTCTTGAGTGGTGGTCTTTTTTGTGTGTCTTAAAGTGCTCAGTTAGATGCTTGATACGTGCCGTTAGTAGGGCAACTTGTACGTTAGTTGAACCAGTGTCTTTGTCATCTAGCTGGTACTCTTTAATAATCGCTTGTGTATCGATAGACATAAATGTTATCTGCTTAAATTGATAAAAAGGGCAAATTATACGCTAACTTGTTCGACTTTCCAAGTCTTATTTTCGATAAAAAGTCAATAAAAAGGCGCATCACCGGGTGGACGAGTTTTAAAGCGCTTGTGAATCCACAAGTATTGTTCTGGCGCCTTAAGAATTTGCTGCTCGAGAACTTGGTTGGTTTGTGTGGCGCTGAGCATTTCATCTTGGTTTGGATAGTGTTCCAGTGGTGGCTCAAAGATCATGTCATAGCCCTGCTCGGTGCGAATAAAAAAGTAAGGGATCACCACCGTATTACCGCCCTTGGCCAGTCTGGCAGTGGCGGATACTGTCGCCGCCTGAATGTTAAAAAAAGGCGCAAAGACCGAGTTGTGTTTACCCAAGTCTTGATCAGGTGCATACCAAATGGGCAGCGCGTTCTTAATGGCCTTTAGCATGCTGCGGGTGTCTTTGGTTTTGATCATCACCGCACCATTGTTGACAAAGCCGTCGTGCATGACTTGGTCGAATAGGCGATTGTTTTGAGGTCGGTAGATGTTGGCAATCTCGTGCTTGAGTAATAGTGCCCTAGAGCCGAGCATCAGCGGCATAAAATGCGCCGCCAATAGAATCACACTTTTGCCTTGGGCTTTGGCATCAACAAAGTAGTGCTCATTTTGAATATTAAGCAGTGGTGCGATTTTTTCATTGCTGGCAAAATAGGCATTGGCGGTTTCAAAGGCAGAGATGCCGATGGCTTCAAAATGCTGTTTAACCAGGGTTTTAACTTGCTCGGCAGTTTTGTCGGGAAAGCAGCCGGCAATGTTGGTAAAGGCAACACTTCTTAGGTGTGTTAGTGTGTGGTACAGCACCCTGCCCATCAGGCGGCCTAAGAATACTTGAACGCTAAAGGGCAGTTTGGCGCCCAGTTTCATTAGAGCGATCAAAATCCAGGCGGGAAAAAATTTAGGATGATAATATTTTTGCTTTTTCATTAAAATGTGGATTTCTATCGTGTAATTTTCCCAAGCCAAGATGCCGTTTATTGACAGAGATTTTATCAATGATTTGTCCGAGCGAGTAGATATTGTTGATCTAATCAATAGACGTGTGCCGCTGAAAAAAGCCGGCAAGGATTACAAGGCTTGCTGTCCTTTTCATCAAGAGAAGACGCCGTCCTTTACGGTGGCACCTGATAAACAAATTTATCATTGCTTTGGTTGTGGCGAAAGCGGCAATGCGATTGATTTTGTGATGAATTTTGATCACCTGAATTTTCAAGAGGCGGTTGAGACCATCGCCAGTGAGACTGGTGTGAGTGTGGTTTACGATCAAAGCGCCAAACCCGTGGATCCTAAGTTGGCCAGATATCGAGCGCTGATGACCCAGGTGTGTGAGTTCTACCAGCAGCAGCTGAAGAGCTCGGTGGCTAAAAACAAGGTGGTGAATTATGCCAAGGGTCGCGGACTGAGTGGCGAGATTGCCAAGCGTTTCGAACTGGGCTTTGCTCCGCCAGGCTGGGACAATCTGTTTAATCATTTTCATAACCAGCCTGAGGCCATTCAAGACTTAGCAGTGATGGGCCTGCTGGTGGCCAAGAAGGACAAACCAGGTGCCTACTACGATCGTTTTAGGGATCGTCTGATGTTTCCGATTCACAACAGTCGTGGTGATGTCATTGCCTTTGGTGGCCGGGTGTTATCGAGCGAGGACCAGCCTAAGTATTTGAATTCGCCAGAAACCCCGATTTTTTCCAAATCCAGAGAGCTTTACGGTCTGCATCATGCACGTAAACATTCGCGCAGCATGGATTACATCTTGGTGGTTGAAGGTTATATGGATGTGGTGGCGCTGCACCAAGCGGGCATTACTCAAGCTGTGGCCACTTTGGGCACGGCCACCACCAAAGAGCATTT
>CAZMJI010000009.1:5948-15970 GCA_964566765.1 uncultured Piscirickettsiaceae bacterium | reverse complement strand
TGAGCGACCAGGTTGAATTCCAAACCATCGAAGGTAAGACGCTATTTCTAGATCAGGTGATGGGCTTTATTAGACAGGTTAACTATCCAATCTATCAACAACAATTGATTGAAGGGGTGGCGCAGTTGGTGGGCCAAAGTGTCGAGCATATTCAGACCTTGATCCATAGCAGTGAGCACCCATCGATGCCTGAGCCCGAACCTTATCCAGATATTTATCCAGAATCGCCTATGGAGGGAGAGCCGGTGTTCTTTCCAGAATCAGAGATGCCAGTAGAACGCCCAAGGCCTGAAGCAACACCCAAATCTCTAATGTCTAAGCTGATCTCGATTGTGCTGAATTATCCGCAACTTGCTGATGAGGTGCTAGAGCACCGGGTTAGGGAGATTGATAATTCGCAAGTATTATTGGAGATCATTGGGTCCGCACAATTGGATGAGCAGGCCGATGCACAGGCATTAATTGAGCCGTTTCGCAGTAAGGCGCCTATTTATGGACGCCTTCAAGAACTGTGCGTTTTATCCCCTGCACTGAGCGAAGCACAAGCCAAAGATGAGCTCTTAAGTGCGCTCAATCGCATGGAACAACAACAAAAACAGCAACACATCAAGGCTTCGATTGCCAAGGCTCACACGCCTGAGGCGCAACGACAAATTGCCGAAGGCATCGCCAAGGGTAAAAAGCCTATTAAGGATTAGCCGCGATTGTTAGCGAGGTGTCAGTTGCTAAGATGTGCGCCATGGTGTCTTTAAAGACCATGGCAGCCGAGTTCGAGCCTTCGCAGCGGTTGCGCAGATTCGGATCGTAATAGGTGTAGCATTTCTTTGGGTGGTCGAGGCGCACCACCATGATATATTTAGGATTCTTACTGGGCACAAAACCGGCAAAGAAAGTACGTTTGGCGCCGTCTTTATGATAACGACCATTCACCACCATCTCTGCGGTACCGGTTTTGCCGGCCACTTGATAGCCGTGGATTTGTGCTCGGTAGCCAGAGCCCTTGTCTGAAGCAACAGAGTCTAGAATCTGAGCGATTTTTTGCGTGGTATCAGGGCTGAATATTGGTGTATTGGTCTCGTGGGTCACTTGACCTTTGATTAGCTTGAGTGATGGTATAGCACCTTCATTGGCAAATACCAAATAGGCTCTGGCCAGCTGTGCCAGATTGGTCTGCATCGGCCCATGACCAAATGAGAGCGTGCGTTTGTCAGCCAGACTCCAGCCGCTATGATGTTTGAGTGTGCCGGTGGTCTCGACATTAGGCAACAGACCCAGCGGCTGACCAAAACCCAATTTGTACCAAGTTTCAAACAAGTCTTCTTTGGACAAACGTTCACTGACGTTCACGGTGCCCAAGTTGTGAGACTTTTGTAGAATCTTCTCAACAGTAATGGCGTCACCATATTTACGCGCCTCTTGGTTGGCTTTAATATGACCGATTGACTGGCTTACATCAATCAATTCGTCAGCATCGGCGCTGATTTGTTCCCGCTCTAGCGCCAGTAGCATGGTAAAGGGTTTCATGGTTGAGCCTGGTTCAACCATATCAGATAAAACACGGTTACGCCAATGCTCGGGTTTATAGACCGATGTGTTATTAGGGTCGTCAGCCGGGTAATTGGCCAAGGCTAACACCTCACCATCAGGTGAGAGAATGATGGCCGAGCCTGAATCGGCTTCGTGCAACTCAACCGATTTTTTCAACGCTGAGAAACTGTGAAATTGTAGGTCTGAGTCAATGGTTAATTGTAGATCATGCCCGTGTTTTAATTCCCCCAGTGTTTGGTACTTAAAGTAAGAACCTTGAGAGTGCTCATCATATTGCAATTGTTGTTTGGCATTTTGCCCCGACAAGAGTTGGTCGAACTCACCTTCGATGCCAGAGACGCCTTGATGGTCGCGGTTGGTTTGTCCAATCAGTGGCGCTAGGGCGGCTGACTTGGGATAGTAGCGTTTGGTGTCTTCTTGTAGGGCAAGACCACTAATCCGACGTTTTCGACAACGCTCGATCGTTTGATAGCTGTACTCAATGGTGGTCAAACCCAGTTTGGCTAAGAGCTTGTCGGTCAGCGGCACCTTGTCGGCCACTTGTTTGTGCCGACAGATTCTCAGACGTTGCTTGCGTAGCGCCTGCAAGTTTTTTACAATTTGGCTATTGAGTGCGATATTTTTCTTAACAATCAGATATTTAGAGCCGATTTTGCGCTTGCTCTCAATTCGCTGTTTGAGTTCGTCAGTGTCCATCTCCAGGGCTTCCGCCAGTTTGGGAATGTATTCATCTTGGATAATCATCGGATCAATATTGACCTTCTTGAGGATCAAATTACTGGCTAGGATATTGCCGTGTCGATCTAAAATATCACCACGCCTGGCTTGTTTGATTTGACTGTGGTTGGCTTGCGTACTGGCTCTGTCCTTGATGCTCACACCTTGTGAGTCAGCGCCTGAGAGAATCAGTGTGGTCTGGTAAGCAAAGCCCAAAAACACCAGTAAGAACACGTACTTCACAAAACCTTGTCGACGCCAATAGTTTTGAACGCGCTTAAAGGAAAACAGTTGGTCCAGACTCATAGCTCCACCTGTCGATATTCAGTGGGCTTGGGTGCTCGCATCTGTAGTTCGTCTAGCGCCTTGTGCTTAATTTGCGCCCCACTTAAGCGTTGTGATTGATCCGTGCGTAATTGTTTGTTCAGTGCAATCAAACGCGTATTTTCCACATCGATTCTTTGATGTTGTTTAAACAGCAGATAGAGTTGATGATGCCAATAGATACTGAGCAAGCTGAGTGCAATAAGCGCCAAGGCTAAACCAAGATTGAGTCGTGTTTTACCCAGCTTCATGACGCTCAGCCACTCTTAAAATGGCACTTCTAGAGCGCACATTGTGCGCAATCTCATCCTTGGAAGCAAATACTCTGCCCAAATCCTTGAGCGGCATCTGCGTGAGCTCAGTATCGGCAATGGGTAGGCCTTTGGGAATGGGTTTGTGGCGTGAATACTTTTGCACAAATTGTTTGACAATGCGATCTTCGATCGAATGAAAGCTAATCACCGACAGACGGCCTTTGGGCGCTAGTACCTCCAGGGTTTGTTCTAAGGCATCACTAAGCTGCTTAAGTTCCTGATTGATAAAAATACGAATGGCTTGAAAACTGCGTGTGGCCGGGTGTTTTTTAGGATTGCCTTTAACCACTTGTGCAATCAGATTGGCCAATTGTGTGGTACGTTCTAGTGGCGCTTCTTGTTGAAATTGTTTAATACGAGCGGCAATTTGTCGAGATTTTTTTTCCTCGCCAAAGCGATACAAGACATCGGCAATCTCTTTGGCATCAGCCTGCGTTAGCCACTGACTGGCACTGATGCCACTACTGGTATCCATGCGCATATCCAACGGCCCATCTTGCAAAAAGCTAAAGCCGCGTTCGGCGTTGTCCAATTGCGGCGAAGAGACACCCAAGTCCATTAAGATGCCATCTACCTGACCCATCAGGCCCAGCTCAGACACAACGTCTTTTAGGCGCACAAACGGTGTATGTATCACCCGTAGACGCCTGTCGTTAAAGTGTGTTTTGGCGTATTCAATGGCGCTGGGATCCTGATCCAGGGCAATTACTTGACCTTCAGGGCCAAGTAAGTCTAAGATGGCCTGGGTGTGACCGCCACGCCCAAACGTGGCATCAACATAAATACCATTCTCTTTAATGCGCAAACCTTCAATCGATTCTTTCAACATCACGGACTGGTGATGATGACTGCTACTCATAAGGTTAGTTGGGTAATCTCATCTGGAATGTCAGCTGCTTGAGACAATTGCTCCAATTCGTCTAATTGTGTATCCCAAGTTTGCTCGTTCCAAATCTCGAAACTATTGCCTTGCCCGCTCAGTACAATTTTTTTATCCAATCCTGCGTAACTGCGTAGCGCTGGTGGCACCAGTAGGCGTGAGGCTTTGTCTAATTCACAGTCGCTGGCATGACCAATCAACTTGCGCCTGAGGCGCTTGGCGTGAATGTTAAGCGCCGGTAGGGCGCCGATACGTTTTTCGAGTTCCACCCACTCAGCCAGCGGGTATAGCATCAAGCACGGATCATCCGGATGGATGCTGAGCACCATCTGTCCTGAGCAACTGCTCAGAATTTGCGCCTGGTGGCGTGCTGGAATCTTAAGTCGGCCTTTGGCATCAAGACTTAGATGATGAACTCCTCGAAACATGTGGTGTTAGTTAGATAACCAATGCCAATCCCATGGTGATAACAATCACAGCTGCTAGATAGACAAAAGTTTGTAGTGCGATTTCCATTTAGACCCCCTAGTCATGAAAATAATTAACTCCTCAAGTCAATGAAAAACATTTTATACCACTTTTTTACACTTTTACCCACTGTTTGAAAAAAAAGATGGCAATCAGTAGGGGTTTACGATCTTAAATAAAAAAAGCGGCACCAATGGTACCGCTTAGATGAGGTTGAAAACGGGTGAATCCTAGTAACCAGCCACCGTTTCTGGGCCCATTAGTAGGGTTGGTAGATAGATGGATATCTGCGGAATGAAGGTGACGATTAATAGGAATACCAACATCAATAGCAACCAAGGCAGGGTCGATTTAATAACTTCAATCAACGGCATGCCGGTAATACTCGAGGTCACAAATAGATTCAGGCCCACCGGTGGTGTGAGCATGCCAATTTCCATATTAACCACCATAATAATACCCAGGTGAATTGGATCCACCCCAAGCTCCATGGCAATTGGGAACAGAATCGGCGCCATAATCAGCAGCACGGCTGATGGCTCCATAAAGTTGCCCGCAATCAGCAAGACCAAGTTAACGATTAACAAAAAGCCCCAAACTGGCAGGCCAAACGAGATAATGGTCTCAGCAATCTCATGTGGAATGCGCTCATTGGTCAGGACAAAAGCAAACAACATGGCGTTGGCAATGATAAACATCAGCATGATTGAGGTCTTGGCCGACTCTTTGAGCACTTTTGGCACCTCCATAATGCGAATGTCACGGTAGACAAACACACCTAGGATAAAGGCATATACCGCAGCAACCGCCGCCGCCTCAGTTGGGGTGAAAATACCACCATAGATACCACCCATGATAATCACCACCAAGAACAGACCGCCAGAGGCTTTGGTGGAGGAGCTTAGTAGGTGTCTCCAGCCTTTAAATGGCACACTTGGGTAGTTTTTGGCGCGAGCGGTGAAGTAGATCGCCAACATCATCATCGAACCAATGATCAGGCCTGGAATCACACCGGCTAGGAACATACGTCCTACCGAAACTTCAGTGGCTGCGGCGTAAACCACCATGACAATTGATGGCGGAATCAGAATGCCCATGGTGCCAGCCGAACTGATCACACCAGCCGCGTAAGATTGTGGGTAACCTTCTCGCACCATGCCGGCAATCACAATCGAGCCAATGGCAATCACGGTGGCTGGCGATGAGCCAGAAACGGCGGCAAACATCATACAAGCAAAGACCGAGGCCATCGGCAGGCCACCTTTGACCCAACCAATGGCATCAATGGCAAAATCCACTAAGCGTTGTGCGGAGCCGCCTTTGGATAAAAACGAAGAGGCTAGGATAAAAAATGGAATGGCCATTAGCGTGTAGTGTTCCATGGCGCTAAAGATGTGCGCTGAGAGTGAGGCCAGCGACTCATTGCCAAATAGCAGAATCACCGAGACACTGGACAAACCCAGGGCAAAGGCCACTGGTACACCGATGGCCATTAGGCCAAATAACAGAACAAAGAGTGTAAAGATGACCATGGCTTACTCCTTGTACTCGTTGGCATGTGCATCAAAGTGCATGGTGGTGATTTGACCCTTAAGCACCGAGATCGCCACTTCCAGTAGGCGATACATCATCAGGGCGAAGCCCAAGGGCATAATAATTTTGGCTTGCCATTCTAAGACTGGCAAATCTTCTAATTCAACTTCGATATCTTTGAGTAGTGAAATATACTCATAGCTACCGATAAACATAATTGCCACAAAGACCATACAACTGGCAATGGCAAATAAGGCAACCCATTTTCGTGTTTGTTCAGAAAACAGATTGGCAATACTATCAACCGCGATATGTGAGCCGGTTTTAATCACATAAGAGGCGCCTAAGAGCACCAACCAGGCAAATAAATACGTGGTGACTTCAAGTGCCCAAACCGACCCAGAGTTAAAGACGTAGCGTGCCACTACTTGAGAAAAGGTGAGCAGTGTCATCCCGGCAAGCAGTAGAGCAATCAAGCCTTCTTCAAGGTGATTAATCAGTTTGGATAAATTTATCATAGTTCTTAAGTTTAAAAAATCGCCTGCCGGGTGGCAGGCGATTGTTAGACGTTAAAGATTAGTTTTGCGCATTACACTGCTGAACGGCAGCAATGTTGTCCTTGCCCACTTGATCTTCAAACTGTGCCCATACTGGCTTCATCGCTTCTACCCACTGCTGCTTTTGTGCATCAGTTAGGGTGTGGATGTTAGTCTTGCCAGAATTAGCAACCGTTTGTCTATCCTTGTCAGCTGCTTCTAGTGCGTAGTTCACCACTTCAGCAGTTACTTCTTTAAGGATGGCGTCTAGCTCAGCGCGGATATCATCCGGCAGTGAATCCCAGAAACGCTTGCTGGTAACTAAGGCGTACTCTAACACACCGTGATCTGAGATCGTGGTATCGGTTTGTACTTCAAAGAACTTCTTCGAACGAATGTTAGACCACGTATTTTCTTGACCATCGATAACGCCCGTTGCTAGCGCATTGTAAACCTCAGCAAAGGCCATCTTCTGCGGGTTGGCATCAACTGCTTCGAATTGTGCTTTCAGTACGTCTGAACTCATAATACGGAACTTTAGGCCTGCCGCATCTTCTGGTTTGATCAGCGGCTTGTTAGCTGAGATTTGCTTCATACCATTTAGCCAGTAACCCAAACCTTTAATGCCTTTGCCTTCAGCAGCATTCAGTAGCGCCTGACCTTTGGCTGAATCTGTGAAGCAGTTCAGTGCTTGTGGGTTCTTAAACAAGAATGGTAGGTCAAATAACGCCCATTGCTTGGTGTACTTACTGAACTTAGACAGCGATGGTGCCGCCAGCTGTACGTCGTTTAGCAGTAGTGCTTTTAACACAGCCTTATCCGTGTATAGCTGAGAGCTTGGATAGACCTCAACACGAACCTTGCCGGCTAAGCGCTCGTCAACCAATTTTTTAAATAACGCAGCACCTTTACCCTTAGGGGTGGCTTCGGTGGTCACGTGTGAAAATTTAATGACGATCTCTTTTGCGTGCGCAATTGGCGATGCCATTAGACCCATTGCAACAATGCTTGATGCAATTAGTTTGATATTGCTTTTCATAATTATCTCCTCTTTTAGTAAAGCCATTCTTGAGTTGTCAGACCAAGAATAGAGATGAGTATAAGTTGGAAGTCAATGACACCGGTAGGCGGATTTCTGCCGATGGCTTATTGCGGCAGAAAAGAGTTGCGCGTCATGTCATACTTTAAGAGCTTTTCATTTAGGGTGCGTCTGGGGATTCTCAATAGGTCACAAACCTCAGAGATATTGCCTGAACACTCAATCATGGCCTGGGTCAGTAATTGACGTTCAAAATCTTGCATCAGCGTGCGCAGGTCCTTGCCGGATTGATTGCTAAGGTCCACCGCTTCGGTGGGCGACACCTCTAATAATTGGGTGATGGAGGTGCGGGTGCTGCGGTTTAATAGCACAAATTGTTCGGCCACTTGTTTCAGTTGTGCCTGGTTGCCGGGCCAGTCAAAGCCAGACAAGGCCAATACATCTTGTTCCGATAGCTCTGGGATTGAGCTTTGGTAGTGGGCAGCAGCCTGGGTCATATATTGATTAAACAACTCAAAGACATCGTCTTTATGCGCCCTAAGTGCGGGTACGTTTAATACCTCACCTTTGAGTAGTGTACAAATCTTACCAATATTGGTGTGTGACTTGTCTTTGCCAGGTACTTGGGTGACCGAGCAGATAAATCGAGGCATCTCAGGGTCGATTGATGGGTTTGTGCCAAATTTATGTTCCAGCAACTCAAGTAGCGCCACGCGACTCTCTAGTGGCATCAGGTCAAAGGTTTGTAAGAAGATTGAACCCGCTTGGGCCTGAGACAGTACCGCTTCTTCGATAAAGGTTTTTTCAAAAAAGCGTGGCGATAGGGTGGCGCAATTAATGGCAATGAATGCTTGCTCTTTGCGCGCACTGAGTTGGTGCACCAACTTGGCAATCGCGGTTTTATCCACACCCATCTCGCCGCTGAGTAGTAGATTGCTAGACCCTTGTCCGAGTAATGTCAGTTGTTTATAGAAAGGCTGAATGGATTGGCTATTGCCCAGCGGCTGACTATTGGCCTGATCGATGTGGGCTTGTTGATATTTGCTAAACGCTTGATCAACCATTTGCTGCAAGTCTGCCGGATTAAAGGGCTTGGGAATAAAGTTATAAGCGCCATTTTTAACCGCATCAACCGCGGTGGGAATGTTGCCGTGGGCGGTAATCATAATCAGTGGTGGCGCATCCTTAATGGCCTTTAGCGCATCCAGCACTGCCATACCGTCCATCCGTGGCATCTTTAGGTCGCAAACAATCACATCGATCGGCGTCTGCTCCAAGGCTTCTAATAAAGCTTCACCGCCTGAGTAAGCAATACTTGAGTAGCCAGTGCGATGAAAATAATCCGTTAGCGACTCACGCATGGCTTGGTCGTCATCAACAATGGCAATCAGTGGTTGAGTATGGTTAGGCATCTGGACTTAAGGGCAAGGTAATAATAAAAGTAGAGCCCGAGTCTTTATTATTGCTGGCGCTGAGTGTGCCATTTAGCTCTCGGACAATATTATGAGAGATGGTCAGTCCTAGACCCAGACCAACACCAGAAGGCTTGGTGGTATAGAAAGGATCAAATAGAATTTGCAGCATTTCTTCCGAGATGCCTTCACCCGTATCGCTCACCTTAATAATCAGTTGCTGATCTTGGGTGTCGATATGAATGCGAATCTGTTTTACCTCACTATGCTCAACCGCAGCTCTGGCGTTACTCAGTAGATTGACCAAAACTTGTTCGATGCGGATTTGATCAGCCTTGACCCAATAAGGCCGATCTTCAAAGTCTAGTTGTAAGTCGATTTGGTCTTGTTTCAGCGCAGGCGAGATAATCATCAGCGCACCATTTAGCGCTTCTCTCACATCCACATTACTCAGCGCTGCACCGCCATCATGGGCAAAGAACTGCAGTTGTTGCGAGATTTTGCTCATGCGGTCAACCAAGGCATCAAGTTTTGGCAGTACGCTGGTGTGATCCGCTGGATTTTTATCCGTATTTTGGCTGAGTTGTGCACCAGCAATATAGGTCTTCATGGCTGCCAGGGGCTGACCCAGCTCATGAATAATAGAGGCAGAGAGCTGCCCCATGGCGGCCAACTTACTGGCGCGTTCAATATTCTTTTGTGCCACTCTCAGCTCTTTTTCGACCTGGTGTCGATGCTCGATCTCAGTCTCTAGCAAGGTATTTAACTCTCTGAGTTGAGCCGATTCTTGTCGTGAACTTTTGAGCTGTGTGCTGGATTTAAGTAGCCATAATAATAACACCAGACTGACCATGGTTAACAGGCCTAAACCCACCTTAGCCCAGGTGCCCAGGGTGAGGTGGTTAATCTGCGCCATAGGGGTTAGATAATGCATGGCCCAATTGGTGCCTGGAATCGGCGCGCTTTGATGGACATAACCAACCTGATCGATGTTTAATTGTGCTTGAGCACTAGGCGTATTGTCTGCCAGCGGTCTTAAGGTTTGGTCAGAAAACTGTCGCTTGGTTTGAATATCTTTGAGTTGTGCGGCTTCAAGTGAGCTTAGAGTGCGGTACTTCCAAGGCTGCTTGGAGCTCAAAATCACCACCCCATCTTGGTTGGTGACAAAGATATTCTCGCCCGCTTCAATCCAGATGTTCTCCAACACACTGAGATCAACCTTGGCCACGGTAACGGCAATAATGTCGTCAC
>CAZMJI010000009.1:0-5848 GCA_964566765.1 uncultured Piscirickettsiaceae bacterium | reverse complement strand
TTCTCCAACACACTGAGATCAACCTTGGCCACGGTAACGGCAATAATGTCGTCACTTTCTTCCTCCCTCACGCCGGTGGAGATGTAAAACCCAGGCTTTTTAGAGGCGGTGCCAATGCCAAAGAACTGGCCGTTTTGACCCTGCATGGCTTCTTTGAAGTAAGGTCGAAAGGAAAAATTCTTACCCACAAAACTGTCGCTATCTTGCCAATTACTGGCCGAGAGCGTGGTGCCTGTGGTGTCCATGATATAAACCTCGTTGGCGCCAGAGGCTTGTTTAATATCAGACAGGGCCAAGTTGGCTCGGTCAGAGCGCTCAAATGACCAATCAATCAATTGACGGTCTCGAGCAATCACAAACGGTAAAAAGTTAAATCTCGTTAATTCGTTATAAAGTGAGTTTTGATACAGACTGATGCGTTCTGAGGCCTTGGTTTTAGCATCCTGGGTGTAGAGTTCAAGCGTGTTCTGATAACCAAAAAACAGCAAAACCAGAACACCGATTAGTGTTGCCAGTCCAATGGTCGTATTATTTGGTCTTAGTTTCATCAATGGGTTTTTAACTGAGGTGGGCGAAAATCCGCCTAACTTGTGTTTTTCATTATAGCTATAATCGTTTTTAAGTTTTGCCTTGTCTGATGCTGGTAAAACAGATTGATATTACGAGTCTTTTTGGTCATGTTTGCATATAGTGAATTTTTATTTCACAATAAGAACGTATAAAAAGCAATTGTGTAGAATGTATTTTTGAAAACGCGTAGAGGGAGATGTATTAATGAATTACCTTTTAATCCATAAGGATTCTATTCCGACTGTTCTGGATAAGGCCAGACAGTATCGATCACTATTAGAGCCAGAATTGGCGATTAGCATTTGTTTAGATGTATTTGCCGTTGATGAGAGCAATCAAGATGCGTTGGTGATTTATATCTTGGCACTGACCGACTTGTATTCACATCCAAACGCCAAGCCAGATCCGAAAAAGATTACTGAGACCATTGCCAAACTGTCTTCTGAGTTCCACCAAATTTACTACACCGGCATTTTCTTAGAAAGAAGAGCAAGAGCACTACTGAAGAATCCTATGTCTCGCTCGTTTGCTTATGAGGCTTTTATGGAAGCGATTGCCAAATACGAAGCCGCTGAAAAAATGGCGCCATCGCATTGTTCGGATCCGATTTTGCGCTACAACAGCTGCCTAAGAACCATTGAAAAAGAACAACTACAACCGAGAGAGGAATTCGATGAGCTCTACTAATACTGTACGATTGAAAAAAACCATGGCCATCATCGGCCTGAGCTGGTTTGCTTATGTGATTTTTCACCTATTGAGTCTCTTGACTTTCTACTCAGGTGAGACGGCATTTAATGCGCTTTATACGGCGTTTGAAGCTTCAGCGCTTTACCATATCTTGGTCTTGGCCTTGATTGCTTCCTTGGCTTTCCATGCTTATGTGGCCATCACCCGACAGCTGGCCAATAATAAAAGCAAAGGTGTGGGTTACCACAAGTCTTACCCAGGTGAGATTCCGCGTTCAGTTGCTTGGACGGGTGCGACCATCCTACTAAGCTTTATTGTTTTCCATTTTGTACAAATGAAGACCTTGGATGAGGCGAATTTGTATCAACAACTGGCGGGCATTCTGGCCAACCCGTTGATGTTGGTGATTTATGCTTTGGGTACGTTTGCCTTGTGTGCACACCTGCACCACGGCCTAACCAGCGTGCTGCAAACCTTAGGTGTGTCACCTAAGCTGTACAATTCTTGGGCGATTGCCATTGTGGCAATTCTATTTATTGGTTTTATTTCTATTCCGGTGAGTGTGTATGTTAAATAGCTTCGAACCTAATGGACCGTTAGAAGGTCGCTGGCAAAAACATTTATTTGACCTAGCTTTGGTGGCGCCACAAAATCGTGGCAAGCACAAGGTGATTGTGGTTGGTACAGGTTTGGCAGGCGCCTCACTATGTGCAAGCTTGGGTGAAGCAGGCTATCAAGTCAGCTCATTCTGCTATCAAGATTCGCCACGTCGTGCGCATTCCATTGCCGCGCAAGGTGGTATTAACGCCGCTAAAAACTATCAAAATGATGGTGATAGCGTTTGGCGTTTGTTCTATGACACGATTAAAGGCGGTGACTTTAGAGCGCGTGAGTCAAACGTGTATCGTTTGGCGGAGCTTAGTGTGCGTATTATTGACCAAGCAGTGGCGCAAGGTGTGCCATTTGCCAGAGAATACAGTGGTCACCTGGCCAACCGTTCATTTGGTGGTACCCAGGTATCACGTACCTTTTATGCCAAAGGCCAAACCGGTCAGCAGCTACTGCTGGGTGCTTATAGTGCCATGAGTCGCCAGGTTGAAACCGGCAAAGTCACCCATCACTCGCGCAGCGAGATGTTGGAAGTGATCATGGTGGATGGTAAAGCACGTGGTATTGTGGCACGTGATTTGGTCACCGGTGAGCTAACAGCGCATACAGCAGATTGTGTGGTGTTGTGTACCGGTGGTTATACCAATGCCTACTACCTGTCAACCAATGCCAAGGGTTGTAATACCTCAGCAGCTTGGCGTGCGTTTAAGCAGGGTGCTTATTTTGCCAATCCAAGCTTCACGCAGATTCACCCAACTTGTGTACCGCCAACCGGTGAGAACCAATCTAAGCTAACGCTAATGAGTGAGTCATTGAGAAATGATGGTCGTATTTGGGCGCCGAAGAAGATTGAAGATTGTGAGAAAGATCCAAAGGATATCCCAGAGGAAGATCGCGATTATTTCCTAGAGCGTATGTACCCATCGTTTGCCAACCTAGTACCAAGAGACGTGGCCTCACGTGCGGTAAAATTGATTTGTGACGAAGGTCGTGGCGTGGGTTCTAAGATTCACGGTCAGCGCCTGGGTGTGTATCTAGACTTCTCCGATATTATTGCCAAAGTTGGTAAAGATAAGGTGGAAGAAAAGTACGGTAACTTATTAGAGATGTATGAGCGTATTACTGACGACGACCCATACACCACACCAATGAAAATTTACCCAGCACCACACTACGCCATGGGCGGTTTGTGGGTTGACTACAATCTAATGACCACAGTGGACGGTCTATTTGCCGGTGGTGAGGCCAACTTCTCAGACCACGGTGCCAACCGTCTGGGTGCCTCAGCACTAATGCAAGGCCTGGCTGATGGTTATTTTGTGCTGCCGCAAACGGTGGCTAATTACATGGCCAGAAACACACTAGAGCCAGTGGGCGATGATCACGCGGCAGTAACAGAGACGCTAGAGCGTGTGCAAGCGCGCATTGACCGTCTGATGAATGCACCAGATCCGCAGCATTCGCCAGAGTACTTCCATCAGAGACTGGGTAAGATTCTATGGGATTCTTGTGGCATGTCACGCGAGCGCGAGGACTTGGTCAAAGCCATGGGTGAAGTAAAGGCCATGGAGCAAGAATTCTGGCAAACCATTAAAGTGACGGGTGTTGACAAAGATCTGAACCAGACGCTAGAGCGCGCAGGTCGTGTGGCCGACTTTATTGAGCTGGGCGTACTAATGTGTCAAGATGCGATTGATCGTGAAGAATCTTGCGGTGCACATGCGCGTGTAGAACACTTGTATGAAACTGGTGAAGCCAAGCGTGACGATGAGAACTTCTCGTATGTGGCAGCCTGGCAGTATCAAGAGGATGCTGATGCTAAGCTACACAAGGAGCACTTAAGTTTTGACTTTATTCAGCCAACTGTTAGGAGTTACAAATGATTTTTACATTACATATCTGGCGTCAGAAAAACGCCGCCACTACGGGTGAGTTTGTAACGTACGAAGTGGACAATATTGATGGCGATACCTCATTCTTAGAAATGCTGGATCAGCTGAATGAACAGTTGATTCTCCAAGGTGAAGATGCGGTTGTGTTTGACTACGATTGTCGTGAAGGTATTTGCGGCGCCTGTTCATTGGTGATCAACGGCCATCCTCATGGCGAGAAGAAAGCCACCACCACTTGTCAGTTATACATGCGTGAGTATGAAAACCAACGTGAGCTTTGGGTAGAGCCTTGGCGCGCCAACAGCTTCCCGGTGATTAAAGACTTAACGGTAGATCGTGATTCATTCGATCGTATCATCCAGGCTGGCGGTTATGTGTCAGTGCAAACAGGGTCGGCGCCTGAGGCCAACAATACCTTAGTACCCAAACCGAATGCGGACGAGGCCTTTAATTCGGCCGAATGTATTGGTTGCGGTGCTTGTGTGGCGGTGTGTCCAAATGCCAGTGCCTCCTTATTTGTCTCGGCTAAGATTTCGCACCTAGCGCTATTGCCACAGGGTCAAGTAGAGTCTAAAGAGCGTGCACAGAAGATGGTTTCACGCATGGAAGAAGAAGGGTTTGGCAGTTGTTCGAATCATCGACACTGCGAGCGTGTTTGTCCAAAGGGGGTTTCCTTAGAGAACATCACCCGTATGAACCGCATTTTACGATAAGAGTTTTATAAATTAAATATTAGGTAGTTATTATGAGTTTAGAGTTTCATCAAGCAGCACTGGATTATCACAAAGGCGATCGCCCAGGCAAGTTAATTGTTTCATCACACAAGTCGCTAAACACCAAAGAAGATCTGTCTTTGGCTTACACACCAGGTGTGGCCGCACCGGTTAGAGAAATTGCTGAGAATCCTGAGCTGGTGAATGACTACACCATTAAGAATAACCTGGTGGCGGTGATCTCAGATGGTTCAGCGGTATTAGGTCTGGGCAATGTGGGTCCACTGGCTTCTAAGCCGGTGATGGAAGGCAAGGGTGTCTTGTTTAAGAAATTTGCCGATATTGACGTATTTGACATCGAAGTAGATACTCAGGACGTGGATGAGTTTGTACAAACGGTTAAAAACATCGCCCCAACGTTCGGCGGCATTAACCTAGAAGATATTGCAGCGCCACGTTGTTTCGAGATTGAGCAGCGACTGATTGAAGCGCTGGACATTCCAGTATTTCACGATGACCAACACGGCACGGCGATTATTATTGCGGCAGGTCTGATGAATGCACTAGAGATTCAAGGCAAAACCCTGGCAGAAGCCAAACTGGTTTGTCTGGGTGCAGGTTCGGCCGGTATTGCCACACTAAATCTTCTGTGTGACATGGGCCTACCTAAAGAAAACATCCTATTGGTTGACAAGGAAGGCGTGATTTCAACTGAGTCTGAAGACCTAAGCGAGGTGAAGGCGCAGTATGCTGCACAGACTGACAAGAAAACTTTGGCAGATGCCATGGATGGTGCTGACGTGTTTATTGGTGTGGCTGCTGCCAACCTAGTATCACAAGACATGGTGCGTTCAATGGCGGATAATCCAATTGTGTTTGCTTTGTCAAACCCAGATCCAGAGATTCTACCAACCGATGCTCACGCAGCGCGTGATGATCTGATTATGGCCACCGGTCGTAGTGACTTCCCAAATCAGATTAACAACGTATTGGGCTTCCCGTTCATCTTTAGAGGTGCGCTAGATGCTAAGGCCAAGAAGATTAACACGGAGATGAAGATCGCCGCGGTTAATGCGCTTAAGGACATGGCTAAGCTAGAGGTGCCGCAAGAGGTGCTAGAAGCCTACAACGTGGACGAGATGAGCTTTGGTAGAGACTATATCATTCCTAAGCCGTTTGACCCGAGACTGATCGATGTGGTGCCAAAAGCCATCTTCGATGCAGCCCAAGCGTCGGGTGTAGCCGGCGTCTAAAACCCGCTCAAACACAGCGTCAAAATAAAAGTCGAAAAAAGTCCGCTTTTCCTCTTGTGCTAGGGGAAGAGCTATGGGATAATGTCGGATTGTTTTTTGGAGGGGTTCCCGAGCGGCCAAA